>JAQWNZ010000007.1 GCA_029246125.1 Flavobacteriaceae bacterium | reverse complement strand
CAGTATTTTCAAAGTGGTTTTCAACAAAACGCTTCCTACCTTTTGGTAGTTACTATTTTAATTTGTCTCAATTTTTATTTAATAAGAAGAGCAAGAGAAACTAATATGCCAAGTTATGGAAAAGCATTAGTAACTATTTTTTGATTAGAATGTTCATCTAGTCATCCTAGAGGCTAGGATAAAAGCATTATAAGCGTTCACAATTTTACCTGACTTAGATATAGCGTCAAATGACAATTTTATAGATGAATTTCCACCAATAACAACTTCATTATTTATAGGTAATCCAGAAGTCATTATGACAGATTTTACTTGAGATGCTGAAAGTTTTGGAAAATAAGAGCGAATTAACGCTGCTACACCTGCTACAGCAGGAGCAGCCATTGATGTCCCATCTTTAAAATCGTAAGTATTTTCAGGTGTTGTAGAATAAATTTTAGCACCAGGTGCAAAAACATCTACATTAATTTTTCCATAGTTAGAAAAATTTGCTACAAGATCCTCACCAATACTTGGCGATAAAGCACCAACAGTTATAAAATTATCTGCTACCTCAGAACCATTGTCAACAGCATCATTAGGATAACTTTTATTCTCATCTAAATCAATGGCATCATTTCCTGCAGCATTTATAATTAAAGCATCTTTAGATGCAGCATAAGCAATAGCATTTCTTACTTTATCACTATGAGGAGAATAAGCTTTACCAAAGCTAGTATTTATTACCTTGGCACCATTATCTGCTGCATAACGAATAGCCAAAGCTACATCTTTATCGTATTCATCACCATTAGGGACAGCCCGAATAGCCATAATTTGCACATCACTTGCTATACCATCAACACCTAATCCGTTATCACGTTTTGCAGCTATGATTCCTGCAACGTGTGTACCGTGTGTTTCGTCTTTAGTGATGTGTTTTATATTGCCATTACCATATGAGATTTGTGAAAAGTTGTCAGGATCATCTCCAGTAGTTCTTCCACTTAACTCAATATTAAGATTTATATTAATTCGTTTTGAAAAATAATCAATTCCACCTTGTAATTCTTCAATAGCATCGGTCATACTCTCTAAGCCATATCCGTACATTTGCTTTGCAAATTGTGCAGCTTGGGTTACGATTGTATCTTCAGAAACTAAATTATTAATATCAGCCTCAGTATAATTAGTCTTAACAAAATGTGACTCTAGTATTTTATGTGCTCCTTCAAATCGTTTTAATATACCTTCATATCGCACCATATTTTGCTTGGCTTTTTTTAATTCTTCACTGTATTTAGCTTGTGCTTCTTCTTTTCCATTAAAATCAATATTTTTTTTTATAAGTCTAATGTATTCTAATTGCTCATTGTAAGCATTACCAAGAAAATTCCACCCATGAACATCGTCAACATAGCCGTTTTTATCATCATCAACATCATTACCTGGCACTTCCTTTTTATTTACCCAAATTACATCTTCCAAATCTTCATGATCAATGTCAATTCCAGAGTCTATAACTGCAACTATAACCTTTTCACCTTTCTTGTCCTTTATTATCTCAGTATAAGTTTTTTCAACACTCATTCCAGGAAGTGAGTCCGATAAAATGTCTAAGTGACCCCAAGTACGTTTCTCTTTTTCATTAATTTCAGCCTGCTTGGAAGCAATCTCAGATAAGGTTTTTATTGGAACATTAGTCACTTTGATAGTGGCACATCTAAAAAATATTGAGGCTGCGCAAGCACTTAAAATTAGGGGTTTGTTGTATTTCATTAATATTAAAAATTTATTTCAAATTATTTAGAATTTTTACAAGATGAAATCTCATGTAATTTGTTTAATTAAATTTTAAAAAGACTTTGTTTTTCAAAAAATATAAGTTCTTAAAGATAATATGATGACATATCAACTCGAGTGTTTTTTTTGTTTTTAAATGAAAAAATAGTTTTATAAATGTGTGCATCTAAAATATGAAGTTGGCTAAATTTGAACTTAGAGTCTTCGGTTAATCATAATAAAATTAAATATTTAGGTCTTTCAATTACCTCATTTGCTATTTTATTTAAGCTTATGTCTTGGCAATATACTCAGTATTTACTCATTGTAGGATTAAGTCTTTTGGGTATTTACTTTTTAATTAAAGTTTTTAAGTAATTAGCTTACTCATGTAAAGACAAATCTAAATGCTAAGAAACTAGATTATATTCTCTAGTTTAAACTCTAAATATCAACACTAATTCTTTCATTTTTATTTGCTTTAAAACACTTAAAAGCCTTATAATTGCATACAATAATTAAAAAAAAAAAATTATGTAGGTTATAAAGTAAGAGACAGCTTTCTACAAAAATTATTATGGTACATAATTTTTTTTATCTTTATTCGCATTTAATTAAAAAAGAAAAACATTATTCACAATGAAAAAACTATTTATTGCCCTTATTTTTTTAGGTTTTATAACGTCTGCAAAAGCGACTACTATCATGCCTACTTTGTCTACTGCTGCAGTTGCAACTAGCATTCAGGAAATGGATGAAGAAGCACAAGTAGAATCAGCTTCTTTTACTCAAGAATTAAAAAAACGTTTCATTGAAGGCGGCCCAGGCTTTATGGGTATTGTTTTAATTTGTCTGATTTTAGGTCTCGCAATTGCAATTGAGCGTATTATATTTTTGAATCTTGCAACTACTAATACTAAAAAACTCACGGAAGGTGTAGAAGAAGCACTTTCTTCTGGAGGTGTTGATGCTGCTAAAGAATTTTGTAGAAATACAAAAGGACCTGTTGCTTCCATTTTTTATCAAGGTTTAGATCGTGTAGATGAAGGCGTTGAAAGTGCTGAGAAAGCTGTTGTAGCCTATGGTGGTGTTCAAATGGGTCAACTAGAAAAAAATGTTTCATGGATTTCGTTATTTATTGCTCTTGCCCCTATGCTTGGGTTTATGGGAACTGTAATTGGAATGATTCAAGCTTTCGATAAAATTGAAGCAGCTGGAGATATGCAACCATCACTTGTTGCTGGTGGTATCAAAGTTGCACTTCTTACTACAGTATTTGGATTAATCGTCGCGATTATTCTTCAAGTATTTTATAACTACATTGTTGCAAAAATCGACAGTATTGTAAATGATATGGAAGATGCATCTATTACTTTAGTGGATATCCTTGTTGCACAAAAAAAATAATTAACCCTTAACGGTAATTCTCATGAATATTCAAACAATTGTAAAAATTATCAGTGCTGTTTTTGGTTTGCTAGGTGTTATTTTTCTATTTAGAATTATAGGAAGTGGAGATGAGGAAATCAAAATGGCAGCGAGTATGGGAGACTTCAGTTCTGTTTCTCCATTGGTATCCCTTGCTATTGCAATCCTATTAATTACAATAGTTGTAACGCTTTTATTTTCTCTACTTAACCTTGCAACTAGTTCAGAAAAACTTAAAAAATCTATAATATTTATTGGATGTTTTGCTGTTGTTGTTGGTATAGCTTTCGCAGCCTCTGAGGGTGTTGAAACACCACTCAAAGATGGTGAAATGCTTTCTGCAAGTGGATCTAGATGGGTAGGGACAGGACTACGAATGTTTTATATACTTGCAGCCCTAGCAATTCTTTCTATGGTTTTGTCAGGAGCAAAAAAACTTTTTAATCGATAAATTATGGCAAAGAGATCAGCACCAGAGGTAAATGCTGGATCCATGGCGGATATTGCTTTCTTATTATTGATTTTTTTCTTGGTGACTACTACAATTGAAACTGATAGTGGGCTAAACCGTAAACTCCCCCCAATGGAAGATCAGGTAGACCCCCCTATTATTAGAGAAAAAAATATTTTTACTGTTGTTGTCAACAAAAACGACCAACTATTAGTTGAAGAAGAGCTTACTGATATTAAGGATTTAAGATCCCTAGCTGTCGCTTTTTTAGATAATGGAGGGGGTGTTGGTGAAGAGGCATGTGATTACTGTCAGGGAGAACGTGATGAATCATCTTCAGATAACCCTGACAAAGCCATTATCTCGCTTAAAAATAATCGAGAAACATCTTACAAGGTTTACATAGCTATTCAAAATGAATTGGTTGCAGCATATAATGAGTTAAGAGATCGTGAATTTTCAAGATTGTATCCTTCTATAGGGCTAAATTTTGTTGATGCTCAAAAGAAGTATAATGATCCAAGAACCTCAGTTAACGATTCAGAAGATTTAAAACCAAAGATAGATGTTGTAAAGAATATGTTTCCACAAAAATTATCTGAAGCAGAGCCAAGTAAAACAAATTAAATTATTAAATATGTCAAAATTTAAAAAGAAAAAGGGAGGAGATTTACCTGCTATTTCTACAGCATCTTTGCCAGATATTGTTTTTATGCTATTGTTTTTCTTTATGGTTGCAACAGTAATGCGTGACAGCACACTAATGGTTGTTAATAAATTACCCGCAGCTGATCAGGTTCAAAAATTAGATAAAAAAGATCGTGTTATGTATATATATGCTGGTAAGCCTTCAAGTCGTTACCTAGATAAATACGGAACCAGTGCTAAAATCCAATTAAATGATAAGTTTGCTACAGTTAGAGACGTTGGGGCTTTTATTTTAGCTGAACGAGCTGCAAAACGTCAAGAACTCCAAAATGTTTTGACCACTGCTCTCAAAGTTGATAGTGATACAAAAATGGGACTAGTTCAAGATATTAAACAGGAACTACGTAAAGTAAGTGCTTTGAAGATTAATTATACAACACGTTTGGGTGACTATACACAAAATATAAACTAGTTTCTTTACATTTAATGTATTATAAAGTGTCTCTTTGGACACTTTTTTTTATTTTAACCTTTAAATGTTTTCAACTTTTACCTTATCGAAAGTTTCAATAATCTATTTATTTATATCCATAATACTTGGCTCCTTTTCCTTAGCTTTGGGTCAGGAGGAAACTAATGCCGAAGTTTTCTTTCGTGAAGATCAATTTTATTTGGGAGCTTCATTTATGATTTTGCAAAGTGATCAGGAAGATTTTAGTCCTAGGGGATTGTCTAGGCACTTTCAATGGGGCTTTATTAGAGATATACCGATAATACCTTCTGGAAAGATAGCCCTAGGTCTAGGGTTTGGAATGAGTTTTGAACGATACAATACCAATTTGAATCTAGATGAATCAGAAGTTAATTCAGTAAAATTTTTGATAGCAGATGAGTCTTCTTCACCACTATTTTTTTCTATACGTTCAATTGAACTACCTCTGACTATAAGATGGCGCACTGCTACTCCTGAAAATTTTGCATTTTGGAGAGTATATGGCGGTGTATCACTAAGATGGAATTATTACAATAAAATTCGACAGGAAAATTTTGAGCTCAAGAATAGTAATGAATTTAGTGATTTTGGAACAATAGCTCACTTAAGCTTTGGGTACAATACATGGAATTTTTATTTTGCTTACCATCTAAATCCCTTTTTTAAAAAAACTTTTGTGGATTCAAATAATATACCACTGGAAATTAATCCATTAAAAATTGGACTGATATTTTATATCTTATAATTCTTTTCGCAATCTTGCAACTGGAATATCAAGTTGCTCTCGGTACTTTGCAATTGTTCTTCTAGCTATAATATAACCTTTCTCCTTCATTAACTTTGAGAGTACTTCATCTGTTATTGGTTTTTTTTTATTTTCTTCAGCTATAAGTTGGCTTAAAAAGTTTTTTATTTCAATAGATGAAACATCTTCACCCTCTTCATTCTTTAATCCCTCGGAGAAAAAAGTTTTTAAAAGTTTTATACCGTAGGGTGTATCAATATATTTACTATTAGCAACTCTAGAAATAGTAGAAATATCCATATTAACCTTATCTGCAATATCTTTTAATATCATAGGTTTAAGCTTACGTTCGTCTCCAGTTAAAAAATAATCTTTCTGGTGAGAAATAATTGAGTTTATCGTAAGAGTAAGGGTTTGATGTCTTTGATGAATTGCATCAATAAACCATTTAGCAGCATCGAGTTTTTGTTTTATGAATTGAACCGCATCTTGTTGATTTTTTGATTTCTTATCACCTTCCTGATACCCTTTTAGCATTTCTTTATATTCATTGGATACTTTTAGCTGAGGCGTATTTCTTCTGTTTAATTGTACTTCAATTTTACCTTCTTCGATGGTAAGAATAAAATCTGGAACTATCTGAGTATTTTGAACTATACTAGATAAAGCACCTCCAGGCTTCGGATTCAGTCGACTTATTAAATCCAATACTTTTTTAAGCTCTTCTTTAGAAATGCCGATTCGATCTTGTAGCTTATTGTAATGTTTATGGCTGAAATGTTCAAATTCATCTTTTATGATTTTAATTGCATGAATTACCTCAGGACGGTCTTTTTTCTTTTTTTCAAGTTGTATTTGAAGACATTCTTGAAGAGACCGGGCGCCAACACCAGGAGGGTCTAGAGTTTGGACTGAACGTATGATTTTATCAAGTTTATTTTTATCAGTAAAAATATTTTGGGTAAAAGCTAAATCATCAATTAGTTCATCATCACTCCTTCTGATATATCCGCTGTCATCTATACTCCCAATTATAAATTCAGCAATCAGCATTTCATCCTCATTTAAAATAAGACTACCCATTTGTTGTAAAAGGGTTTGGTGAAAACTAATTCCTCCACTTAGTGGGATATTTCGCTCTTCATTATCACTACTGTAATTGTTGCTGTAAAGTCTATAGGATGGGATCTCATCATCACTCAAATATTGATCAATATCAATTTCATTTGTTTCAATTTTATTATTTTCTTCAAGTTCAGTATCATGATTTTCAGATCTTGTGGGCTCAACACCACTTTCTAATGCTGGATTCTCTCCCATTTCAGTCTCAATCTTTTGTTCCAAATCAAGTGTAGAGAGCTGAATCAGCTTCATCAACTTGATTTGCTGGGGAGAAAGTTTTTGAGATAGTTTTATTTGGAGCTGTTGCTTTAACATAGAGTAATGATTAATATAAAGATAGATATTTTAGGTTTTAATCTTTAGAAAGCAGCATTTTGAGGTGTCCTTGGAAAAGGAATTACATCCCTTATGTTTCCCATACCTGTAATAAATTGAACTAAGCGTTCAAAACCAAGACCAAAGCCACTATGAGGAACACTACCAAACTTTCTGAGATCCAAATACCACCATAGTTCATCAGCATTAATATCCATTTCTTTAATTCTTTCTTTTAGAACGTCTAATCTTTCTTCGCGTTGGGATCCGCCAACAATCTCTCCGATTCCAGGAAAAAGAATATCCATAGCTCGGACCGTTTTTCCATCATCACTTCTACGCATGTAAAATGCCTTGATATTGGCAGGATAGTCGTAAAGAATAACAGGACAATTAAAGTGTTTTTCAACTAAAAATCTTTCATGTTCACTTTGTAAGTCAATACCCCATTCATTTACTGGATATTTAAATTTTTTCTTTTTGTTAGGCTTGGAATTTCTTAAAATATCAATTGCTTCGGTGTAACTAACTCGTCTGTAGTCATTTTTTATCACAAACTCAATTTTTTGAATCAGTCCCATTGAACTTCTTTCTTTTACAGGTTTTGAACTCTCCTCTTTAGCAAAACGTTCATCTAAAAATTTCAAGTCTTTTTTACAAGACTCTAAAACATTTTTTAAAACACTAGTAATAAATTTTTCTGCCAGATCCATATTGTCGTTTAGGTCATAAAATGCCATCTCAGGTTCGATCATCCAGAATTCAGCTAAATGTCTACTAGTATTGGAGTTTTCAGCTCTAAATGTAGGGCCAAAAGTATAAACATCACCTAAACCAAGTGCATAAGCTTCTGCTTCTAATTGTCCTGAGACTGTCAGGTTTGTTTCTTTACCAAAAAAATCTTGCTTGAAGTCAGGATTTCCTATTTCATCCTTCGGAGGGTTTTTAAGATCCAATGTTGAAACCCTGAACATTTCACCAGCACCTTCTGCGTCATTTCCAGTTATAATCGGTGTATTAATATAAAAGAAACCCTCTTGTTGAAAAAATTGATGTACAGCAAAAGATAAAGCAGAACGAATTCTCATTACTGCAGAGAAGGTTGCAGTTCTTACTCTTAAGTGTGCTTTTTCTCTAAGGAATTCTAGGCTGTGTCTTTTGGGCTGAATTGGATAGAGCTCTGGATCTGAGGAACCCAAAATTTTCAAATTACTCACTTGTAGCTCGACTTTTTGACCACTACCTAGACTTTCAGATAATATCCCACTCAGCTTAATTGCTGCACCAGTATTAATCTGCTTGAGAAAACTATCATCAAGTTTTTCGAAATCTAGTACACATTGAAGATTTTCTATAGTAGAACCATCATTTAATGCTAAAAAACGATTAGCTCGGAATGTTCTTACCCAACCTTGAACACTGCATTTTTTGTCAATAGCATTCGATTCTAATATAGACTTAATCTTTTTTTGTTTCATTACTTAATTTTTTACACTTTTAAATTGAAATTAAAGTTATTGTATAAGGCCAAAATTGAATTTCAATCTAATGATTTTGATAGATTTATTCAGCAATTCAAAGATAAGTTTATTTCAGAAAAACTTCTATTGACAAGTTATACTTAAAAGTCTAAAATTTCAATTTTTGGCTTTTTAATGACTTTTTCGTTACTGATGGTGTCTTCTAATGATATAAGAAGTGAAGGAAGTAAAATAAGATTTGCAAGCATTGCCATCAAAAGTGTCACTGCAACAAGACCTCCCAATGCCTGTGTTCCTCCAAAATTAGAAGTCATAAATACAGAAAAACCAAAAAACAAAACTATGGAAGTGTAGAACATGCTAATTCCGGTTTCTCTTAATGCGGCAAAAACTGCTTTATTTATTTTCCAACCATTAGAAATAAGTTCCTGTCGATATTTTGCTAAGAAATGTATGGTATCGTCAACAGAAATTCCAAAAGCAATACTGAAAACCAAAATTGTTGAAGGTTTTAGTGGAATTCCAGTAAAACCCATTACTCCTGCCGTTATAATAAGTGGGAGTAAATTAGGAATTAAGGAAATGATAATCATTTTAAATGAACGAAAAAGGAAGGCCATAAAAAGTGCAATTAACAGAATGGCCAGACTGAGAGAGAGGATCAGATTTTTGATAAGGTATTTTGTTCCTTTTAAAAAAAGTAATGCTTTACCTGTAATCTCTGCTCCATATCTATTTTCTGGAAAAATTTTTGTTATAGCTTGGCGAAGATCGGATTCTATACTCTCCATCCGTTCTGTTTTAATATCTTTCATGTATGTGGTGATTCTACCAAATTGGCCTGAAGTGTCTACATAACCATTAATCAGTTGATTGTTTCCATTTACATTTTTTAGATAAGGATAGATGAAACTGTTTTCTTGAGATGTAGGTAAAGAGAAATAATTAGGATTACCATTATAATATGCTTGCTTTGCAAATTTAACAGCATTAACTACAGAAATTGGTGGTGCAAGCTCCGGGATTTCTTCTATAGTTTTTTGAAGTCGATTCATCCGCTGAAGCGTTGCAGGTTTCACAATTCCATTTTCCCGTTTGCTATCAATCCAAATTTCAACAGGTACAATACCATTGAAACTCTCATCAAAAAATAGAATATCTTGAAAAAACTCTTCAGATTTTGGCATGTCCTCTATGAGACTACCAGAAATTCTTATTTGATATATTCCAGTGATCCCAATTATTAGACCGATTAGGGAAAAAATGTAAACATTGACCCTTTTTTTTCTAACCTTGTTTTCCATCCATCGAACAAAATAATCTATGGATTTATTTTTAAGATGTTTAAGGTGTTTCTTTTTTGGGATTGCCATTAAACTGTAGGTTATAGGAATAATAAGTAAGGATAATATAAAGATTGAGATTATATTGACGGAGGCAACAACCCCAAACTCTTTAAGAATTTTACTATTTGTAAGTATAAATGTTGCAAACCCTGAAGCTGTAGTTAGGTTGGTCATTAATGTTGCATTTCCTACTTTAACAATGACTCTTTGTAAAGATTTCGCTTGATTATTGTGTTTAGCGATTTCTTGCTGATATTTATTAATAAGGAAAATACAATTTGGTACTCCAATAACGATTATCAAAGGGGGAATTAAAGCAGTCAATACAGTGATTTCATAACCCAGCCATCCTAGTATTCCAAAAGCCCACATTACTCCAATTGCAACAACAAATAATGAGATAAAAGTTGCCCTAAATGATCTGAAGAATAAAAAGAAAATTAAGGATGTGATAAGAGAAGCCCCCAAAACAAAAAGTCCAATTTCATCTACAATATTTTGAGCGTTAAGAGTTCTAATATATGGCATTCCTGATATATGAATATCAGATGTAGTTTCTTCTTCGAAGGAATCTATCAATGGGATAAATTGATCAAAAATAAAATCTTTTCGCTTTGCTGTATTTACAATTTCCGATTTCATATAGACAATAGACCTTAGTGTATTCGTTTCTACATCAAAAATTAGATTTTTGTAAAAAGGAAGTTCCAAAAACAACTTTTCTTTAAACTTTAATATGGAAGTTGAATCTGTAGCTAAGGATAAAGGGACTTCTTGAAGCACTAATTTTTCATTTTTTTTATCCTTGATCAACTCTTGTAAATTATCCGTAGATAGCACCATTTCAATTTCGGGAAAAGCTTTAATTCTATTGTTTAATTCCCGCCAAGCATTTCTTTTTTGTGGAGTAAAAAACAAACTGTCTTGCAAGGCAATCACAATTACATTCCCTTCCTCACCAAAGGTTTCTGTGAAAGATTTATAAAGAATGTTTTCAGGATGGTCATCTGGGAGTAAATTTGCTTCGGTAAATGTGAACTGCATATACTTCCACTGAGTAGCCCAGAAAAAAGTTATACCAAATATAGTCGCTAGAAGGATTAAGCGGTTTCTTAAAATAAATCTTGCCACCAGGCCCCAAACATTTGATTCTTTTTTCTTTTTCATGAAATCCTAGCAGCTGTAAATGGCCGAAGTAAGTATATACTAAACAGTTAAAATTTCTTTTTCTTTTAATTGAAAAATGTGATCAACTTTTTGAATAAATTCATCTGTTAAATTTTGAATATCAATTTCAAAATTATTTTGGACATCGTCTGAAGTCTCTGATTTTTTAATTTCATTGTTAGCATCCTTTCGAGCCGATCGAATTACAACCTTTGCATTTTCAGATTCTACCTTTGCAAGCTTTGCCAAATCTCGACGACGTTCTTCAGTTAATGGAGGAATATTGATAATGATTGATTCTCCGTTATTCATTGGATTAAAGCCTAAATTGGCAACTAGAATAGCTTTTTCAATATCTGCTAAAAGATTCTTCTCCCATGGTTGAACTGATAATGTTCTTGCATCAGGAGTGTTTATATTTGAAACTTGAGAAAGTGGAGTTGGTGTACCATAATATTCAATTTTTACTGTGGATAACATAATAGGATTTGCTTTACCAGCTCTTATATTGAGCATTTCTTTTTCTAAATGTTGTATTGCGTTTTCCATGCTCTCCTTCGTAGTTTCAAGTATAAAATTCAATTCATCTTCCATGTGTTTTTTTTAAAAATCAACTTTAGTACCTACGTTTTTTCCTTGTAAAACATTGTCTAAATTTCCTGGGGTGTTCATATCAAAAACGATAATTGGTAATTTATTTTCTTGACTTAGTGTAAAAGCAGTAGTATCCATTATTTTAAGTCCTTTTTTAAGTACTTCATCAAAAGAAAGGTTATCAAATTTAGTAGCCTTATTATTTTTTTCTGGGTCTTCAGTGTAAATTCCGTCTACTCTTGTTCCTTTAAGTATGACATCTGCGTCAATTTCAATTGCTCTTAATACTGCAGCAGAATCTGTAGTGAAATAAGGATTTCCAGTACCAGATCCAAAAATAACGACTCGTCCTTTTTCAAGATGTCGAGTTGCTTTTCTTTTTATAAAAGGTTCAGCTATAGCTTCAATTTTTATTGCCGTTTGAAGCCGTGTTGGAATATTGTTGTTTTCCAAAGCACCTTGAAGTGCTAAACCGTTAATTACAGTGGCTAACATTCCCATATAATCTGCTTGTACACGATCCATTCCTTTACTGGCACCTGATATACCTCTAAATATATTTCCTCCTCCTATAACGATCGCTATCTCCATACCCTTGTCAAAAACTTTTTTGATTTCTTTGGCGTAATTGTCGATCTTTTGTGGATCAATACCGTGGGTTTTATCTCCCATTAGTGCTTCGCCACTAAGTTTTAAAAGAATTCTTTTATATTTCATTGAGAAAATATATTAACAAATATAAAAATTAAAGCAGAATTTTTTAGACTCTGAGGGGAACAATCTCAACTCAAGTAATGTCCAGGTTTTATTCTTATAATACTTTAAAGAGCATTTAAACTTAAATCGATACTTTTTGCATCATAAGTCAAAGCACCCATGGAAATATAATTCACTCCTGTTTCTGCAATGGCTACTAAATTTTCGTGGTTTATATTTCCAGAGGCTTCAGTGGGTTTTTGGTGGTTGATTTGTTGTAAAGCACTTTTTAATTCTGGAATACTATGATTGTCTAAAAGAATTCTACTTACGAATGTAAAAGGAAGGGTTTGCTCTATTTCTTCAGCATTTCTACATTCTACGATCACCTCTAAATTAATGCCTGATTTTTTTAAATAGCTTGCTGTTTTTTTTAATGTTTGAGTCATTCCACCACAAAAATCTATATGATTGTCTTTAATCATTATTGCATCGAAAAGTCCTATGCGATGATTGGTTCCCCCACCAATATGAACAGCCCATTTTTCTGCGTAACGAAAATTGGGAGTTGTTTTTCTTGTGTCCAATAATTTACATGAGGTGTGCTTTATTTTCTCGCTAAGTTTATGGGTTAAAGTAGCAATTCCGCTCATTCTTTGTAGGGTATTGAGTACTAGTCGTTCGGTAGCTAAAATAGATCGGGTGGTTCCGCTTATCGAAAATACATACGACCCAACTTCAATTTTAGAACCGTCTAAAGCAAAGGGTTTAAATTTCAGAGAAGGGTCATAGCGAGCAAAAATTTGAGCTGCTAAATCCAATCCTGCAAGAATTCCCTCTTGTTTGGTCATTAAGACTGCTGTGCTCTTGCTTTCTTGATCAATACAGGAGAGACTGCTGTGGTCTCCACTTCCAATGTCTTCTTTCAAAGCCGAGTCTATAAATATCTCGAATTGTATTTGATGTAGTTTATAGTAGTCTTTAGGCATAATCGTGATTATAAAAGACCCCTTGGTTTTGTGAAATTTCTTGAGACTGTTTTGTTATCAAATAAGCAATACTGACCATATTTCTTAGTTCACAAAGACCATAAGTAAGCTTATTGTTATTGTAGATGGTATTGACTGATTTATAAATTTGATCGATTCGCTTCTCAGCAATTTTTAAACCATAGTTAGTTTTAAAAATCCCAACATATTTTGTCATCAATTCTTGAAGCTCCTTACGGTATTTTTTGATTGCTTGAATTTCAATACTGTTGGAGTATACATCTCCATTCCATTGTGGTATACCAGAGTAAAAAGAATTATTTGGAAGTTTGCCTTGAAGTGTCAAAATGGTGTCTTGTGCTGCCCTTTGAGCAAAAACTAAAGATTCTAATAATGAGTTTGAAGCGAGTCGATTAGATCCATGAAGTCCAGTTGCACTGCACTCTCCAATGGCATAAAGCCCTTTAAGTTGTGATTCACTTTTGTTATTAACTTTAATTCCTCCACAGAAATAATGTGCCGCTGGAACTACAGGTATTGGCTTTTCTGGCAATTCAATTCCAAGATTTTTACAGGTTTCTAGTATTGTTGGGAAATGAGTCCTCCATTGTTTTTTATCAACTGCTGATCCATCAAGCCAAATAAATTCTTCTTTTTGGTTTTCAATTTCTCTTTGAATTCCTCGCGCAACTATATCCCGTGGTGCCAACTCCGCCCGTGAATCATTTTTTAACATAAACCGTTCTCCCTTCATATTAAATAATTTACCTCCAGCTCCACGGACAGCTTCTGTAATAAGGAACGTATGGCCTTTAACCTTAGGGTGAAGTGCAGTAGGATGAAACTGTACATACGGGAGTCCTTCCATCAAAACGCGTGCTCTGTAGGCTGCGCCTAGTCCATCTCCAGTGGCGATTTCTGGATTTGTTGAATGGGCAAATAAACTACCCGCTCCACCCGTAGATAAGACTGTAATTTTGGACGTAATTTTTTTAATTTTTTCTTCTTCTTGTGAGATGACATAGGCACCGTAACAACGGTTAGCTTTTTCTTTTGAATGGTGATCTGTAATTAAATCTACTAGAGTATGCAGCTCTAATAGTTCAATATTAGGATAGGTTTTTATTTTTGCGATTAAGGCTTCTTGGATGTGCTGACCTGTTTGGTCTTTGTAATGAACAATACGTTTTTCAGAATGTCCAGCTTCTTTAGCCAAATCCAATTGTTTTCTTTTTTTGTCAAACTGAGCACCCCACTCAATCAGTTCGTTCACCCTTTGGTGTCCTTCCTCAATTACAAATTTCACAACCTCCGGATCACATGTTCCAGCTCCAGCAATTATTGTATCATCTATGTGTTTTTTAAAAGAATCTTTTTTAAAGTTTGAAACAACAGCGATCCCTCCTTGTGCATAACGCGTATTTCCCTCGTTTATATTACTTTTAGATATCAAAACGATGGATATATTACTATTTTTTTCAGCAACATGAATTGCATAGGCCAAACCAGAAATTCCAGTACCAATGACCAAGACATCTTTTGTCATGACCTTCCTAAATTTAACATCCGTTCAATTGGTTTTCGGGCTTTACTCATCAATTGGGCATCCAATTGAATTTCGGGAAGTTCATAAAGTAAACAAGTGTAGAGCTTTTCAAGGGTATTAAGCTTCATAAATGCACATTCACTGCACGCACAAGTATCGTCTTCAACAGGGGCTGGAATAAACGTTTTTTCTGGGCATCGTTTTTGCATTTCATGGAGTATACCTGACTCAGTTGCAACAATATAGCTTGTTGATTTATCTTCTTGCACATAGCGAAGTAGACCAGAGGTACTTCCTACATAATGTGCAACATCTAATATTGGGGATTCACTTTCAGGATGGGCAATAAATTTAGCGGTGGGATTTTCTTTTGATAGTGTTACAATTTTTTCAAATGAAAATGCTTCGTGGACAATGCAAGCACCGTCCCATAAAATCATCTCTCTACCAGTCTCTTTAATCAAATAACGTCCTAAGTTTTTATCTGGAGCAAAAATAATTTCTCGCTCTTTTGGAATACTTTCAATTACTTTTACTGCATTACTTGAAGTGCATACAATATGACTCAACGCTTTTATTTCTGCTGAACAATTGATATAAGTTACCACTATCGCATTAGGATGCAGTTTTTTAAATTCGGCAAAATCATCTGGAGGACAAGAATCAGCTAATGAGCATCCCGCTTTTAGATCTGGAAGCAAAACTTTTTTAGAAGGATTTATAATCTTGGCAGTTTCAGCCATAAAATGTACACCAGCAAATACTATTACATCTGCTTCTACTTTTGCTGCTTGTTGAGCTAAATAGAGACTATCCCCAAGATAATCAGCTAGTTCTTGAATCGATGGGTCCTGATAGAAGTGAGCCAAAAGGACTGCATTTTTTTCTTTTTTAAGCTTTTTAATTGCTTTAGGTAAGTCAATGCTGTTGCATACTGGGGTTGAAATGTATCCTAATTTACTTATCTCTCCCTGGGTAAAATCAAGACTTTTTTTCATTTGAATTTTTAATTTAACTTTAAGCTAATGTTTTTCGGTGAATTTTCATTATAAACACTATTCATATGATAAGAATTTTCTACACTAAATGTACCAATTTTTGTTCTTCTTAAGGAAATTAGATGACTTCCAGATTGAAGTGCTTTCCCAAAATCATGAGCTAAACTTCGAATGTAAGTTCCTTTACTGCAACGAACTAAAAACTCAATTTCTGGGAGTTTAATTTTTTCAATTTTAAATTCAGAAATTAATACATTCCGTGGCTTTATCTCAGGCTTCAATCCCTCACGAGCATATTTGTACAATCTTTTTCCTTCTTTTTTTAAAGCAGAAAATACGGGGGGATATTGTTCAACTTCCCCTGTAAATTTTTTAGACATATCAAGGATGTGTTGGTGAGTGATATGTTCTGTGGGATAAGAGTAATCCCTATTGGTTTCAAGGTCATAAGAAAGTGTCGTTGCTCCCAAAAACAACTTTCCTACATATTCCTTTTCTTGCTTTTGATAGGTTTCAATAGATTTGGTTTTTTTTCCAGTACAAATCAAAAGTAAACCAGTTGCTAGCGGATCTAAAGTTCCTGCATGCCCTACCTTTAATTTCTTTAAACCAGTCTCATTTTTTAAGTGCCAACGAACTTTATTAACGACCTGAAAAGAAGACCATCCCATAGGTTTATCAATGAGTAATAGCTCACCTTTTAAGAGAGATTCTGTACTAAATGATCGTTTAAAAAAATCCATATAATAAACTAATTCCACCTAAAATAAAACAGTAAAAACTAAAATAAATTAATTGACTTTTTTTAACAAGATCAATCATCCATTTGCAAGCAAAGATACCGGTAATAAATGAAGCGAAAAACCCTAAGACAATTGGTGTTGTTTCGAATTGCTCTGGCACACCATTAAAGTCAAGTAAAGATTTAGCCATACCGCCAAAAATCAAAGGCAGAACCATTAAAAATGAGAACCGAGCTGCTTTCTCACGATCTACTCCAAAAATTAATGCTCCAGCAATAGTAGATCCACTTCTTGAAATACCTGGAAATATTGCAATGGCCTGAATAAGTCCTATAAATAATGCTTTCTGATTGGATACTTCTCCAGTGGTTTTTGGAACTCTTTCAGCCCAAAATAGAATAATACCTGTCAATACTAACATACTCCCCACCAAGAATAAATTTTTATCAAACAAAACTGAAATTTGTTTTTCAAAAAATAAACCAACAATTACAGCAGGTATCATGGAAATGATAATTTTTAGCATAAATTTATGACTATCATTTTTTTTGAACGAGAATATTCCCTTCAGCAAATCCATGATGTCTTTACGGAAAACAACAACTGTGCTGAGAGCTGTACCTAAATGGAGAACAAGTGTTAAAAACAAACTTTCTTGACCAATTGTTTCAGATCCAAAAATTGCTTTTCCAAGTTCCAAATGCCCGCTGGACGATATTGGTAAAAACTCTGTGAGTCCTTGAATAATTCCTAAAATCAAGGATTCAATCACACTCATTTTCTATTAGTTTCTCTAGTTAAAATGGAATACATAGCGATTCCAAAACCGATGAGAATAAAAGTAGGAGCTAAACGAATACGTTGGAAATTAAAAATTTCTTCATTGAAATAATTTGGATCCTCACTACCACCACCTGCCATGAGAATAAATCCTAGTGAGATGACTAAGAGAGATAAAAAGAGGAAACGGTAATTTCTTTTTTCGAATAAGAATTTTTTAGGACCTATATCTTTTTTCATGAAGAGTGGATTAATAAATAGCGTCTGATTTTAAATTTAGATAGCGTTGAGTCGCAAAAAAAGTACTAATCCATGTAATTCCAACACCTAAAAATAAAACTACACCAAAAACTACAGCAAGTTCCATTGGCTGTTCAAACATTTTAAGTTCAGGAAATCGATTATTAACTTCTAACAAGACTAAAGTTAATCCCGTAAGTGAAATAAATGAACTTAATATTCCCAAACGTAAATGAATCCAGATAAATGGTTTTCGTATAAATGATTTGGTCGCTCCAACCAATTGCATGGTTTTAATAATAAATCGTTTGGAATAGATAGAGAGTCTTATAGAACTATTAATCAATAATAATGAAATTACGATAAATATTATGGTGATTAGCATAAGAATATAAGAAACTTTAAGAATGTTTTCATCCAAAAGGGTAATTAATGGTTGATCAAAGATTACTTCATTAACAAAATTAGCAGCCTCTAATTCCCTCTTGATTTCAATAAGGCTTAATGTGTTTACATAAGTTGCATTAAAATAGATATCAATGGAGTTGAGAAGTGGATTGTAACCCAAAAATTCTAAAAAATCTTCACCAATATCCCTAGCATACTGAGCTGCGGCATCTTCCTTTGAAATAAAATTAACTTCTTTAGTAGCAGGTTGAAATTGAATTTTTTTCTGCAATTGAGTTATTTCAATATCTTTTGCAGTTTCTTTTAGAAAGACAGTCATTACAATTTGCTCTTTAAAGTAAGAGGCAACATTGCGCGTATTTAATAAAAATAATCCTAAAATTCCAACAAAAAATAAGACTAAACTTATGCTAATTACTACTGATAAGTAGCCTGTCAATACCCTCCTTTTTTGAAACTTTTCTTGAAAACTGTTTGCCACAATTTTTATTTCTGTAAAAATAGCAAAGAATTAGTAGATCTCAACGGTGATAAAATATTCTTTTCCTTTTTTGACATTCAATCAATAAGCGTATTTTTGTGCTTTCCTAGACTCTTCAATTATAATAAACGTGGTATACGACTTTAATAATATTGAAAAAAAATGGCAAGCCCGCTGGGCAAAGAACAAGACGTTTAAAGCCGACAGCTATTCTAAAAAACCAAAATATTACATTTTGGATATGTTTCCCTACCCCTCTGGATCAGGATTACATGTAGGACACCCTCTTGGTTATATTGCAAGTGATATATATTCAAGATACAAAAGACATAAGGGGTTTAATGTTTTACACCCTCAAGGTTATGACTCCTTTGGACTGCCGGCGGAACAATACGCTATTCAAACTGGTCAACATCCAGCCAAAACTACTCAGGAAAACATCAATCGTTATCGTCAGCAACTAGATCAGATGGGTTTCTCATTTGACTGGAGTAGAGAAGTGAGAACATCAGAACCCGATTTCTATAAATGGACCCAGTGGATTTTTTTGCTCTTATTCGACCATTATTATTGTAATATTTCGAATATGGCAAAACCTGTAAGAGAACTTATTGAACATTTTGAGAAAAATGGTAATGAGTCTTTAGATGCAGTTTGTAGTTTTGATACTCCTCAATTTACATATGTTGAATGGAGTGGGTTTTCAGAGAATGAGCAGCAAGATTTGTTGTTGAATTACCGACTGGCCTACCTTTCTGAAACAGAAGTTAATTGGTGTGCAGATTTAGGAACAGTACTTGCAAATGATGAAATTATCAATGGAGTTTCTGATCGAGGAGGATATCAAGTAACTAAGAAAAAAATGAAGCAATGGAGTATGCGGATTGGAGCATATGCAGAGCGATTACTCAAAGGACTTGAAAAAATTGACTGGCCAGAATCACTCAAAGAAATGCAGAGAAACTGGATTGGAAAGTCAATAGGAGCAAAAGTATTATTTCAGATTGAAGGGTATGAAAAGAAAATCGAAGTATTCACCACACGACCCGACACTATATTTGGTGTAACTTTTATGACAATTGCCCCAGAGTTGGATTTGGTTCAAGAGATAACCCATCCTGATCAAAAAGAGGCGGTTACTGCTTATATAGATGAAACTCAAAAGCGTACTCAACGTGAGCGAATGGCAGATATTGAGTCGTGTACAGGTGTGTTTACAGGGAGTTATGTTTTGCATCCTTTTACTCAAGAACGTATTCCAATTTGGATTGGAGATTATGTTTTGGCTGACTACGGCACTGGTGCCGTAATGGCAGTACCCTGTGGTGATCAGAGAGATTTTGATTTTGCCAAGCATTTTGACATCCCAATTAAAAATATTTTTAAAAATGTTTCTATTGAAAAGAAAGCCTTCACAGATAAGGAAATTTCTGTTATAGATAACTCTGATTTTTTATCGGGACTTTCTTATGAAAAAGCCATTAAGATAGTCATTCAAAAGTTGGAATTGCAGGGCAGTGGTGAAGGAACAATCAACTATCGACTTCGAGATGCTATTTTTAGTAGACAACGCTATTGGGGAGAACCCATCCCTATTTATTACAAAGATAAACTTCCTCAACCCCTTAAATTAAAACATTTGCCTCTTGACCTCCCCGAAGTAGAAAACTATTTACCCACTGCAGAAGGTTATCCACCTCTAGGTAATGCTGTAACTTGGGCTTGGGATACCCAGAAAGAAAAAGTTGTTGAGAATAAGCTAATTGATAACCAAACAATTTTCCCGTTGGAGTTGAATACGATGCCAGGATGGGCTGGAAGTTCATGGTATTTCTACCGTTATATGGATGCCCAGAATTCCGACGCTTTTGTCGGAAACAAGGCGGCTCAATATTGGAGGGAAGTAGATTTGTATCTAGGCGGAAGCGAACACGCTACAGGACATTTATTGTACTCGCGTTTTTGGCAAAAATTTTTATTTGATATTAATTTATTACCAGTAGAGGAGTATGCCAAAAAACTAATCAACCAGGGGATGATTTTAGGAAACTCTGCATTTGTGTATCGCAAACCCGGAACTCAATCATACATTTCTAAAGAGCTTATTCATGAGTCTGAAAAACTTGAGCCCATTCGAGTTGATGTTAATTTAGTGAACAGTTCAGATGAATTAGATGTAGAAAGTGTCAGAAAATGGCAACCTCAATTTGAAAATGCTGATTTTAAACTAAATAATGGCGTTTTTAAAGTGGGTAGAGAAGTGGAAAAAATGTCTAAGTCAAAATACAATGTGATCAATCCAGATGAAATTTGTGAGCAATACGGAGCTGATACACTGAGAATGTACGAGATGTTTTTAGGTCCCATTGAACAGTCTAAACCATGGAATACCTCGGGAATTTCTGGAGTTCATAATTTTCTGAAAAAGTATTGGCGTTTGTTTCATGAAGGAAATGACATAATTGTTAAGGATGAGCAACCAAGTAAAAAGGAATTAAAAATTCTTCATGAGACCATCAAAAAAATAACGTACGATATTGAACATTTTTCTTTCAATACCTGTGTCAGTGGATTAATGATTTGTGTTAATGAATTAACTGCTTTAAACTGTCATAGCAGGGCGATATTGAGTCCACTTACCCTATTACTTTCTCCTTTTGCGCCACATTTAGCTTCTGAGATATGGGAAAAGCTTGGGAATCAAAATACGATTGATCATGTTGATTTTCCAGTTGCCAACGAATCATATTTGATAGAGGACACTAAAAATTATCCGGTTTCTTTCAATGGAAAAATGCGTTTTACCCTTGAGCTATCAATAGATCTTGATAATTCAGCAATTCAGGAAGCGGTTTTGCAAGATAAAAGAGTAGTAGATTATTTGGAGGGGAAAACACCAAAAAAGTGGATTATTGTCCCTAACAAAATTATCAATATTGTCTATTGACAAACATACCTTTTAAACTGTTAAATTTTATGGCTTTCCTTATTATATAATTGAATTAGCTTAATTTTATTCAAAAAAATATGAGTATGTACTATTTAATTATTATTGCTATTTCTTTAATGAGTATGTGGGTCAGTAACACCCTCAAGCGTAAATTTAAAATCTATTCACGAAAGCAATTGCGCAATGGAATGTCAGGGAAAGAGATTGTGGAACAGATGTTAAGTGATCATGGTATTCGCGGTGTAAAAGTGATTTCAGTTCGTGGTTCCTTAACCGATCATTACGACCCTCAAAGTAAGACGGTAAATTTAAGTGAGTCTGTCTATAACCAACGTAATGCTGCAGCGGCTGCCGTTGCTGCCCATGAGTGTGGTCATGCCGTTCAGCATGCGCAAGGGTATGAATGGTTACAAATCCGTTCTAGTTTAGTTCCGATGGTAGGAGTAGCTTCTAGACTCTCCATATTTGTTATAATTGGAGGTTTAGTTTTGATGCAAATCGTTCCTCATGGACTTACAATTGCAGCTATAGGTGTTGGACTGTTTGGGCTTGGAACCCTTTTTAGTTTGATTACTCTTCCTGTAGAGTATGATGCTAGTAATCGAGCACTTGACTGGTTACAGCGTAAAAATATGGTTTCAGGAGAAGAATTAGCTGGGGCTCAAGATGCTTTAAAATGGGCTGCTAGGACATATGTAGTTGCTGCTATAGGATCTCTTGCAACATTAGCCTATTTTGCTTTTCAAGTATTTGGGGGAAGAAGAAGCTAATTATAAGCTGATTTGACGGTTAAGTTGCTGTTGAAGAGAAATGAATGTTTCTGTTCTAGAAACACCTTCTACCGATTGTATTTTTTTATTGAGAAGCTCCATTAGGTGTTCATTGTCTTTACAAAGTAGCTTTAAAAAAATACTCCAATTCCCAGTAGTATAATGACACTCAATAACTTCGTGGATCTCTTCTAGTTGTTTTACAGCTTCAGTATTTCGAATCGCTTTATCAAGATAAATCCCTATAAACGCCATGGTTTTATACCCAAGAATCTTGGGGTTTAAAATAATTTGAGAGCCTGAAATTACCTCTGCTTTTTCCATTTTTTTTAGGCGTTGATGTACCGCAGCTCCAGAAATTCCGGTTGCTTTTGATATTATCACTATAGGGGTACGAGCATCTTTAATTAAGAGTTTAAGAATGATTTTATCAATCCCATCAATTTTTATAATTTGTTCGGATATTTTCATTTTTTAGTTTAAAAGTTAAAGCTTAAATTTAATTTTTATTTATAAATTTAGATAAAATAGTTAATTTCAATGAAAATAAAAATGCGTTTTTTCGGAAGTTTATTTATCACTTTAGGTATTATATTTGGTGCCTTGGCTAGTCATTATTTTAAAAAAATACTCAGTCCTGAATCATTAAGTAGCTTTGAAGTCGGCTTGACGTATTTAATTTATAACGGTTTGGGAATGCTAATCCTTTCAGGTGTTGATTTTATTTCCTTTAAAATAAAAAAAATTGTATTTTATCTTATATTCTGGGGGACTATCGTTTTTTCAGGAAGTATTTTTATACTGTCTTTCAAAAGTCAAATTTCTCTTTCTTTAGCA
The DNA here is from genome assembly GCA_029246125.1 of Flavobacteriaceae bacterium. Classification (GTDB taxonomy): domain Bacteria; phylum Bacteroidota; class Bacteroidia; order Flavobacteriales; family Flavobacteriaceae; genus MS024-2A. The sequence continues at coordinate 7,216 of JAQWNZ010000007.1, read as the reverse complement.
TGGCTTGGGCCAATAACGCCTTTGGGAGGTGCTTCCTTAATTATTGCATGGATTTTGACTACATTAACCTTTATGATAAGAAAATAGTTACTTATTTACTTTTTGGATATATTTTTCAATTGCCATTGTCATTGAAGGGGTTTCATGTGTAGGTGCTTTAATATTTATTTTTAAACCTGCTTCCTCAGCAGCTTTCATGGTAGAGTTTCCATAAACAGCAATGCGTGTTTTGTTTTGTTCAAAGTCTGGGAAGTTTTTGAATAAAGATTCTATTCCTGACGGACTGAAAAATACGAGAATATCATAATAAACATCTCTAAGATCTGATAAATCACTTACTACTGTATGAAATAATATTGCACGTTTCCATTCAACATTTATTTTTTTTAAAAATTCTGGAATCTCTGGTTTCAAATGATCTGCTGTAGGGAATAGATAGGTTTCTTTGCTAAACTTTTTAAAAGTAACTTCTAAGTCTTTAATATTTCTTTCGCCAACATAAATTTTTCTTTTACGATAGACCACATACTTTTGGAGATAGAAAGCAACAGCCTCAGATTGACAAAAGTATTTAGTGCTATCTGGCACTTTATATCGCATTTCTTTACATAATCGAAAAAAATGATCCACAGCATTCCTGCTTGTAAGAATAATATTTTGAAAATTATTAAAGTCAATTTTTTGCTGCCTAACATCCTTAGCATTAAGGCCCTGTACATGAATAAATGGTCTAAAATTAATAGTTAATTTATGTTTTTCACGAAGTCTACTGTAGGGGGATTTTTCTGAGGATGGCTCAGGCTGAGAAACTAAAATAGTTTTCACTTTCATAGATAGGTTCAATTACAATTTTGTTTCAACTAATAAAATATAGATCCAAATCCAAGGCGCTAATTTGAATGCGCAAAGATACAGAATTATATATATAAGATCTTCTGAACGAGATTTAAAAAACGAAAAGAATATACCAAACTGATTAATAATCCAGTATAAATACATTAGTACCAAAATAGATTCAATGAAAATTAATGGAAGAATACTGTAATTCCATAAAAAAACTAAACCAATGATAATAATTGAAATTTGTGTTGCTAAACTAAAGTTTTTGTAAAAAACCAATTTGATGCTTTTCTGAAATCCTAACTTATTAGAGAGAAATTGTATTAATAAATACCTACAAAAGAAAACAATAAAAATCCCCAACGCAAAGTAATAATATTCAATATGGTTATTTAATGGAATCAAATAATGTGATAAGAATGAAAAATAAATAAGCGTTAAAGCAAATATTATTATGAAAAAACTAAAGGTATTGAAATATGAAAAAAAGTTGAGTTCTTTTTCGTTACTGTATTTTCCTAAATAAATTCTTAGCTTAAAAATTTTAATTAGGCTTTTTAGACGATTTGAATCAAGTTTATAAAGAATTAATACGATAACTAAATTGAATAAAAAGATCAAACTCATCCAATCTGCCTCTAGGTCAGGTCTGTATATCCAATCTCCCATGGGGTAAAATTAAAGGTTTTATAAAAAATTATTGTAGTATCTAGGATGATATGTTGTTTATACATTTCCTACTTTTACCTTAGATATATGAAAAACACATTAATAATCGTCCCAACCTACAATGAAATTGAAAATATCGAGTCATTAATTGAAATGATATTTGAAAATGATTTGCCTCTTGATGTCCTGGTGGTTGACGATCAGTCACCTGATGGAACAGCGGACAGAGTTATCCAGATTATGAAAACCTTTCCAAAACGTTTATTTCTTGAGTCTAGAGCTGATAAAAAAGGACTAGGAACAGCTTATATCCATGGTTTTAAATGGGCCCTTAGAAGAGATTATGAATACATTTTTGAAATGGATGCAGACTTATCTCATAATCCTAAAGAGCTTATTCCGATGTTGTCTCTTTTAAAACATGATACTGACTTAGTTATCGGTTCACGGTACATAAAAGGAGTTAATGTAGTCAATTGGCCTTTAAGTAGGGTGTTATTGTCTTATTTTGCATCTGTTTACGTCAGATTGATTACTGGCATGCCTATAAAAGATTCCACAGCAGGATTTGTTGGCTATAGGAGGAATGTGCTGGAATCTATCGACTTAGATCAAGTTAAATTTGTAGGATATGCCTTTCAAATAGAACTCAAATACAAGTCATGGCTTAAAAAATTTAAATTGGTAGAACACCCAATTATTTTTACAAATCGCGTAAAGGGTAAGTCTAAAATGAACGGAAGTATTATTTGGGAGGCACTTTTTGGAGTTTTATTTTTATGCATTTATAAAAGGAGATTCCGATGACTTTTTCAAAAATATTAATCAGAAACGCAAAAGTGGTCAATGATAATCAGATTTTTGATTTTGATCTACTCATTCATGGAAATCGAATTGAAAAAATTGCGACAAAAATAACATCATCTTCAGAAATGGAGGTTTTTGATGCAGAAGGGAAATATATAATTCCTGGTCTTATTGATGATCAGGTTCATTTTAGAGAACCAGGGTTGACGTACAAAGCCTGTATAGAGACAGAGTCAAAGGCAGCATTAGCAGGAGGTATAACTTCTTTTTTAGAAATGCCCAATACAAAGCCACAAACTACTACAAAAATTGAATGGGAGGAAAAAAACAAAAGAGCAGCAGCAACTTCATATGCTAATTATGCATTCATGTTTGGAGGAACTAACGATAATCTAGATGAAATTTTAGCACTAGATACCAAGCGCGTACCTGCTATAAAACTTTTTTTAGGATCCTCTACAGGAAACATGTTGGTCGATAATCCTGAGGCCTTAAAATCAATCTTTAGCAGAACAAAATTGGTTATTGCGGTTCATTGTGAAGATGAGTGGACTATCCAAAAAAATCTCAAAGCAGCTCAACAAAAATATGGGAATGAAATTCCCATTTCTGAACATCCTATTATAAGAAGTGAAGAAGCATGCTATCTCTCCTCTTCAAAAGCAGTAGCATTGGCTAAAGAAACAGGAGCTAGACTACATGTCTTTCACGTTTCTACCGAAAGAGAATTGGGGTTATTTAGAAATGATATTCCACTTGAAGAAAAGAAAATTACTGCTGAAGTTTGTACTCATCATCTTTGGTTTTCTTCTGATGACTATCTTGAAAAAGGAACTCGAATTAAATGGAATCCAGCTGTAAAAACCAAAGCAGATAGAACTGCTCTTTGGGATGCGCTAAACAATGATTTACTCGATGTTTTGGCTACCGATCATGCACCACACACTGAGCTGGAAAAAAATCAGCTTTATATAAAAGCACCATCCGGAGGACCATTAGTTCAGCATGCTTTACCAGCTTTACTTACTGCTTTTCATAAAGGAAAAATAACATTAGAAAAAATTGTGCAAAAGGCGTGTCACAATCCAGCTATACTTTTTGATATAAAAGATCGAGGCTTTTTAAGAGAGGGGTATTTTGCAGATTTAGTTGTACTTGATATTGATAAAACATTTGAAGTTGTAAAAGATGATTTGCTCTACCAATGCGGATGGTCTCCTTTTGAAGGAACTCAGTTTAAGGGAGCAGTGGAACGCACATTACTTAATGGTCAATGGGTCTATAAGGATGGGATAATTCATCCCAATTCAGCAGCAATGGAATTAACTTTTGATAGAACATGAAAATATATACCTTTTTATTTGCGCTTATCTTAGTGAGTATTTTTGATTCATGCAGCTCTACAGGATCAGTAGAGAAACCAGATAATCTTATTAGTGAATCTCTTATGGTAAATGTATTATATGAAATTAGTATTCTGGATGCAATGAGCACTTTTAAACCTAGAAACAAAGATTTTGAGCAAATTTATGGAAAACCTTACATATTTTTAAAGTATGGTGTTGACAGTTTACAGTTAGCTAAAAGTGATCAATATTATGCTAAATTCCCTAGGCTTTATCATAGAATTTATAGCCGTGTTTTAGAAAAAATGAAGAAAACTAAGGACAGCTTCGATTTGCTTGGGAAAAATCAGAAATAAATTAAAAACTAGCTTTTAAGTCCTCTTTAATCTTTATAAAGGTTAGTTCTGTGTCTTGATAATTAAAGTTAAGTATACGTTCTATTTTAGTACCGTCATAGTGTTGTTGACTACATAAACTTCTTATAGTAGCTCGATTTAAAAAATTTTTTTTAAGTCCTAAAGCATAACCAATTTTATCAATGATAAGGAGTAAGTGAAGTAATGGCTTTGATAAAGCAAAAAATGGCTTTTTTGAGTTTAACTCAATTGCTATTTTTTCAATTAAATTCTTGTAATTTAGATTTTTGGAAACCAAAATAAAACGTTCATTTTTAATAGACGATTCCATCAGTTTTATAAGTATTTTTACAACATCTTCTAGAGCTACAATTGCAATATTTCCTGTAGGGTAAAATAGCATTCCTTTTGATACTTTTTTGATAAGAATCCCGCTACTTCGTTCCCAAAAATGACTTCCTAAGATAACCCCAGGATTTAAAATTACAACATCTAAACCTTCCTGAGCCCCCCTCCAACTTCAAGTTCAGCACCATATTTACTATAGGCATAAGGAGTATGAAGTTCATTAGAATTCCAGGAGTGATCTTCGTTTACAATAGAGATAGAAGATTCTGCTCCAAGAGACGCAATAGAACTTACGAAAACAAATTTTTTTATGTTATGTTTTAAAGCTAAGTTAATTGCATTTGCAGTACCTTCAATATTCGTTTTGATAAGTTTTTCACTGTGGTGTTGTGCATAAGAAACCTTTGCAGCACAATGGTAAACAAAGTTAATTTTTTTAAAAATTTTATCAAGTTTTACTATATCATTAAGATCTGCTTTCTGCCATTCAATAAGATTAAAATATTCTGGATTTCCAGGGGCGAGAAGCTTGAAAAGGGCTGATACTTTTTCAATATTTTTTTTTGAACGAAATATAGCAAGTGTAGGAAGATTCCTTTTTGCACAGGCAAAAAGCAAATGAGCTCCAACCATTCCTGTTCCTCCAGTAATCAATATCATAATAACTAAATTACACTTTTTTGGTTTTGATTTTTGGTTTCCCAAAGAGAAATCTATCTTTACTCAAAAAATTAATGCCAACTAATTTTGTTCAAGAACTTCGATGGCGTGGGTTGCTTCACGACATCATGCCTGAAACGGAATCATTTCTATTAACCGAAATGACAAAGGGCTATATAGGCTTTGACCCCACAGCAGATTCACTTCACATTGGAAGCTTAGTACAGATCATAATTTTAATTCACTTTCAAAAAGCTGGACATATTCCAATTGTTTTATTGGGAGGTGCAACGGGAATGATAGGTGATCCGTCAGGAAAATCTGATGAGCGTAACTTATTGAATCAAGAAACCCTCGAAAAAAATTGTAATGCCATTCAAAAACAGTTTGAAAAATTTTTAGACTTTGATTCATCAGTGCCTAATCGAGCGAAATTAGTTAATAATTATGACTGGACGAAATCGTATAGTTTGATTGATTTTTCTAGAGATATAGGAAAACACTTAACGGTAAATTACATGATGGCAAAAGAATCCGTTAAAAAACGACTTAGTTCAGAGGCTAAAGTTGGAATGTCATTTACCGAATTTACATATCAATTACTTCAAGGATTTGATTTTCTTCACCTATATAAAACAATGAACTGTAAGCTTCAAATGGGGGGAAGTGATCAATGGGGAAATATTACAACTGGAACGGAATTAGTTAGAAGAAAAGAAGGTGGAAAAGCCTACGCAATGACTTGCCCATTGGTAAAAAAAGCAGATGGCTCCAAATTTGGTAAAACCGAAGAAGGGAATATATGGCTTGACAAATCAAGAACATCCTCTTATAAATTTTATCAATTTTGGCTAAATACCTCTGATGAAGATGCACTTTCCTATATTAAAATTTTCACTTTTTTTAGTGAGAAAGAGGTTTCGGAGAAAATTAAAGAGCATTCAGAAACACCTCATCTTAGATTACTTCAAAAAACAATTGCAGAAGAAGTGACTCGTTTGGTTCATGGAGAAGAAGAGTTGGCTAGGGCTCAAGAGGCCTCTCAAATTCTTTTTGGAAAAGCCACGGGTGAAGCCCTTCAGAAACTCGATCAAGCCACTTTTTTAGAATTGTTTGAAGGAGTTCCTCAGTCCAAAATCAAACGAATACAATTGACAAAAGGAATGGATGCCATAGCGGCATTGTCAGCTGAAACTGAATTTTTAAAGTCCAATGGAGAGGCGAGAAGAGCACTGAAAGAAAATGCAATTTCCATAAACAAGAAAAAAATCAGTTCGGATTATGTTATTCGTGAAACCGATTTAATTGCAGATCGATACATACTTTTACAACGTGGTAAAAAAAAATATTTTATTCTTAAGGTTGAAGATTAGAAAACCATTAGGTTACAACCTCGTAGTTCGGCATGATCAAAACGTCCCAAAATTTCGAATCCACAATCTGAATGCAGAATTCCTAAATCTTGAGTTGCAATAAAAGCGCAGGAGTCAACATTAGCGAGATCTATAATGTTCAAACCACCAGTTTTTCCAAAACTCTGAGTTTCAAATGGATCTTCTGGGTCACGAATTGAAACCTGCATCCAAGGTGGGCAGTAAAAAATACCGTCAGCACTGGAGTATGCCTGACTCAGAAGTTCAGTCATTCCATATTCTGCATGTATAGATTTCACCCCAAAACCTTCCTTTAGGTGACTGTGTAGGGCTGATTTAATCCACTCTTTGCGCATTCCTTTCATCCCTCCTGTCTCCATTATAACAGTATTGTTAAGATTCCAATCATATTTTTCAATGGCTTCAAGTAAGGCAAAACTTACCCCTAATAAAATCGTTTTTTGATTTTTACTTTCTAATTCTTCTAAGGTACTTTTTAGTTGATCCCATTCATCCAAATAGAAGCCGCTTAAAGGATGATTTGTTTTTTTTATCAACTCATTTGCCATGTAAACCAATGAAGAGTGTTCTATTTTATATGAAGGCAATAAAGCGATTATTACATAGTCTTTAATATTACCATAAAATAGCTCAAAACCTTTTTCAAAACTTTTATGATATAAACTTAAGTCAAATACATAATGTTTAGAACAAATTTGACTAGTTGTCCCACTGGACTCAAAATATTTCTTTGGTGAACTATTATTAGAAGTTACTAGATGAGATTTAAAAAATTGTATTGGTAAAAATGGAATTT
>JAQWNZ010000053.1 GCA_029246125.1 Flavobacteriaceae bacterium | reverse complement strand
TAAAAAGATTTTAAAACTGTCTTAATAAAGTCCCAATGGAAACTTTACCTTCGATAGTAGACTTTAATTCAGCAATAGCAATCCGCTCTTGTTTCATTGAATCTCGCTCTCTTAGAGTTACAGTTTGGTCTTCAAGACTTTGATGGTCAACTGTAATACAATAAGGAGTCCCCAAAGCATCTTGTCTTCGGTAGCGTCTCCCTACAGCATCTTTTTCATCATAAACTGTTTGGAAATCCCATTTTAAGTTATCTACTATATCTCTAGCAAGTTCAGGTAAACCATCCTTTTTTACTAATGGTAAAACAGCTGCTTTATTGGGTGCCAGGGGGTAGGGAAATTTGAGCACAGTTCGGATTGCTCCTCCTTCTAATGTTTCTTCTCTGAGTGCATTTGAAAAAACTGCTAAAAACATTCGATCTAACCCAATGGATGTTTCAACCACATAAGGAACATAACTTTCATTTCGTTCAGGATCAAAATACTGTAATTTTTTTCCCGTAAACTTTTCATGACTAGAAAGGTCGAAATCAGTCCTAGAATGGATTCCTTCTAATTCTTTAAATCCAAAAGGAAAAAGGAATTCAATATCAGAGGCCGCATCAGCATAATGGGCTAATTTTTCATGATCATGGAAACGGTATTTTTCCTCACCCATCCCCAAAGCTAAATGCCATTTCATTCGATTTTCCTTCCATTTATTATACCATTCTTGTTGAGTCCCAGGAGGAATAAAAAATTGCATTTCCATTTGCTCAAACTCGCGCATCCTAAAAATGAATTGACGGGCTACAATTTCATTTCTAAAGGCTTTTCCTGTTTGTGCTATACCAAATGGCAATTTCATTCTTCCTGTTTTTTGCACATTTAGAAAATTGACAAAAATACCTTGAGCAGTTTCAGGACGTAAATACAAATCCATTGCTGTATCAGCAGAAGCGCCTAGTTTAGTTCCAAACATCAAGTTGAATTGTTTTACATCTGTCCAGTCTCTTGATCCTGAATCTGGACAAGATATTTCCAATTCTTCGATCAAAGCTTTTACATCAGCTAAATCTTCTTTTTCAAGAGACTTGCCAAGACGTTTCAATATTACTTTTATTTTTTCTTGATTAGCAATAACTCTGGGGTTGGTTGCTCTAAATTCTCTTTCGTCAAAAGTATTACCAAAACGTTTAGCTGCTTTTTTAACTTCCTTTTCTACTTTCGCTTCAATCTTTGCTACATAATCTTCTACTAAAACGTCTGCTCGATATCTTTTCTTTGAAGTTTTGTTGTCGATCAAAGGATCATTAAACGCATCAACGTGACCCGATGCCTTCCATGTGGTTGGATGCATTAAGATTGCAGCATCGATACCTACAATATTTTCATTTAATTGAACCATAGCTTTCCACCAATACTCACGAATGTTATTTTTTAAAGCTGATCCATTTTGAGCGTAATCATATACTGCACTAAGTCCATCATATATTTCACTTGAAGGGAAGATAAATCCATACTCTTTAGCATGAGAAATTACTTTCTTGAATTGATCTGATTGATTCGTCATGCGGCAAAAATAATTCTTTTTGTTATTTTAAAAGGACTCTTATCATTAATCTACTTAAAAATAGTGCTAAAATTATTCAAATGTTATTTTAATTTATTTTCCTGAGAGATTATTAAACTTCGGGAAAACCTCCTTACTAAATAAAAATATTTGTAGTCATGTTGTGAAACTATTTATCGCTTTACTACTCTGTTGTAGGTTGTAAAAAGAATATTGCTTTATTTTGTGGAGATTATCTAATATGAGATTAGCTTTAAAATTTATTGTTGTTACTGGGTTAATGTTATTCACTGTTCAATGTGCCAAAAGAGCATCTCCTACAGGAGGGCCAAAAGATTCAATCCCACCAGTTCTAATAAATGCCTCCCCTAAACTCAACACAACATTTTTTGATAAGGATGAATTTTACTTGACGTTTAACGAATATATTACATTAAAGGATATAAATAAACAACTTATTATATCTCCTCCGCTTAACTCAACCCAATTCAAAGTTTATCCAGTAACTGGAGCTTCAAAAAAAGTAACATTAAAACTACTTGATTCACTTTTAGATAATACAACGTATACATTTAATTTTGGTGAAAGCATTGTTGACTTCAATGAATCCAATCCCTCTTCATATTTAACCTATACCTTATCAACTGGAGCAACAATAGATTCACTTTATATTCGTGGACATATTACAGATGCTTTTGAGAATGAAACAGAGCGATTTATCTCATTACAACTTTATCCTGTGGATAGTATTTTTACTGATTCTGTGATTTATACCCAAAAGCCACTTTATGTAACTAGTACTTTAGACACTACAATTTACCGCTTTCAAAATCTTAGAGCAGGTAAATATGCTATAATTGCAATGGAAGATATGGCAGGTAATTACTTTTTTGATCAAAATATGGACAAAATTGGCTTTAATGAAAAGCTTATTGAATTACCAAAAGATTCGGTTATAAACCTTCGATTGTTTAAAGAAAGAAGAAACTTTTTTTGGGATAAACCATACTTTGTAAATGATCATCATATCTTATTGTCGTATTATGGAGATCGTGATAAGGAGTCCTTTAAAATGGTAAGTGAAGTTCCTAACAACTTTGAATCCTTAGTTACTCAAAGTAGGGAAACAGACACTTTAAACTATTGGTTTAAAGGGGCTGAATTGGATTCTTTGCAATTTGAATTTAATATAAAAGATTCACTGCAAATTAAAACTGTCCAGTTTAAAAATCCAATCTCTGATTCTCTAATAATCGATAGGTTAAATAAAGGAAGTTTACGTCTTCAAGATAAATATGAAATTAAAAGTAATCTCCCAATAATTGAAGTTAATTCTGAGCAATTATTTGTTACAAATGTGGATACGATTCAAATACCCGCTTCTTTAAAAATTCAAGAAAATTATGACCGCATTACTGTAGATTTTGAGGTCGTCCCAAATGATCGTTATGAAATAACTCTATTGCCCAATGCACTAATTGATTTTTGGGGTAATACAAATGACACGTTAGTTTATCGTGCGTCAACAAAAAAGATTGAGGATTATGGAAATATCTTTTTAAGAGTTCAACATGAAAGCTCCCATTCTTATATTATCGAATTATTAAAGAATGATGAGGTCGTTCGTCGATACGACTCCCCTGTAGAGGGAAATTACTATAAGTTTGAATTAATTGATCCCGGCAAGTATATTATAAGGCTAATTGAAGATGTTAATCAAAATAAGCAATGGGACACTGGTAATTACATTCAAAAAATACAACCTGAAAAAGTAATTTATTACTGGAAAGAAATTGACTTAAGGGCGAATTGGGATATGAATGAAATCTTCAATACAAATGAAAATTATCCCGATCTTCAAGAAAGCGCAACCGCTTCCGATGTTCTTGAAGTTCAAGATAATCCAACTCAGCAGTAATAAAAGTTTCCCCTGCAGAGGATGTTTTTTCTGATACACAACATCCTAAAGCGTCATAAATTGCAGTATGCCCAGGATAGTCATTATTTTTTTCATCCTGACCTATCCTATTAACCCCGACAACATAAGAAAGATTTTCTATTGCCCTGGCTTGTAATAAAATATCCCAAGCACGAATCCTTGTTTTGGGCCAATTAGCAACATAAATAAGTAAATCGTAATCTTTTGTATTACGTGACCAAACAGGAAACCTTAAATCATAACATATTTGTAAACAAATTTTCCACCCTTTATATTTAAAAATTCTATTTTTATTACCAGATCGATAAGCCTTATTTTCTCCAGCAAATGTAAAGGTGTGACGCTTGTCATAATATACTAAATCTCCTAGAGGAGTAACAACTACAAAACGATTATAAAAATAGGATCCTTCTTTAATAACAAGGCTTCCTCCGATAGCAGCATTTAATTCTGATGACCAATCCTGCAACCACTGAACACTTAAACCTTTCATCGACTCGGCAACAGCTTCTGGGTTCATTGTGAATCCAGAGGTGAACATTTCAGGTAATAAAATAAAATCTGTGGGGGTAACTATTTGTTGGAGATGTTGATCAATATATGCTCTGTTAACTGAGGGTGCTTCCCAAAAAAGAGGAATCTGTAAAGCCGATATATTAAGTTTTGATTTCATTTTAAAATCTATAAGCTTAACTAGCCGATTATAATTAAATTTAGAAATATTTAAATAAAATCCTAATATGCAACTCAAAATTTCAATTCTTATATTTTTATTCTACCATGGTTTTAGTCTTAGTCAATCCTATTTCCCACCTGCACATGAACCATGGACAACAAAAAGTCCTGAGGAATTTGGTCTTAAAATTAATGCTTTAAATAAGGCAATAGAATTTGCCAAAACCAATGAATTTTCTGGAGAACATGATCTTCGAGTAGCTATACTTAAGGGGTTTGCTAAAGAACCATATCATCAAATCTTAGGTCCTACAAAAAAGCGAGGGGGTCCAGCAGGAATCATTTTAAAAAACGGCTATCAAATAGCTTCTTGGGGTGATACCCATAGGGTAGATATGACTTTTAGTGTAACTAAAAGTTATCTTTCTACTATAGCTGGACTTGCTGTAGATCAAGGTATAATCAAAACTGATGATACTACTGTAAATTCTATTTGGGACACCACATTTGATGGAGCACATAACCAGCAAATCACTTGGAAACATTTACTCACTCAATCCTCTGACTGGTCTGGTACTCTTTGGGGTAGTCACGATTGGGCAGATCGTCCTCCAAAAAAAGGTAGCATTGATGATTGGAAAAATAGAAATTATCATACTCCTGGAACTCATTTTGAATATAATGATGTAAGAGTTAATGTACTTGCTTATTCTTTGCTTCAGGTCTGGCGAAAACCCCTTCCACAAGTTTTAAAAGAAAAAATTATGGATCCTATCGGCGCAACTAATACATGGAGATGGTATGGTTATAATAATTCTTGGGTAGAATTGGACGGAAACTATATGCAATCTGTTTCTGGAGGAGGACATTCTGGTGGTGGAATTTTTGTCAATACAGAAGATCATGCTCGTTTTGGTCTGCTTTTTCTTAATGAAGGAAACTGGAATGGAACTCAATTACTAAGTAAATCATGGATCAAAAAAGCAACAAGTCCTTCCACTGCTCAAAGTAATTATGGATATATGTGGTGGCTTAATAAAAAAGGAACCGTTCGGTATTGGGAAGGAATCCCCGAAAATGTTTACTATGCAGCTGGATTTGGGGGCAATTTTATTATAATTATACCAAATGAAAGTATGGTAATAGTAACTCGCTGGTTAGAGCCAAGTCAGATAGGAGAATTTGTTGAACATGTATTAAAATCAATACCATAGTTAGATTATTTAATCTGCAAGCTTATTTTTATCGAATAACATTAAATAATTTTGAGAATTTAATGAGAAAAAGCTAAAAAGTTTAAAATCTGGTTATTTAATTGTGGTATTTATTATATGCAAATCATGAAATTTTTCTCCTGAGCTTAACCCTTCAAGCTAGCAAAGAGGTATTCACGATTCATTCGAGCAATATTTTCAAGTGAAATTCCTTTTGGACACTCTATTTCACATGCTCCTGTATTTGTACAATTCCCAAAACCTTCTTCGTCCATTTGATTAACCATGTTCAAAACCCGATCTGTAGCTTCTACTTTTCCTTGAGGAAGTAGAGCGTATTGTGAAACTTTTGCAGATACAAATAACATTGCTGAAGCATTTTTACAAGTTGCAACACAGGCTCCACAGCCAATACATGTTGCAGCATCAAATGCTTTATCAGCATCTTTTTTATCTATTGGAATTGCATTTGCATCTTGAGTGTTCCCTGAAGTATTAACGCTAACAAATCCACCTGCCTGTTGGATACGATCAAAAGATGATCGGTCTACAGTAAGGTCTTTTATAACAGGGAAAGCTCGAGCCCTAAATGGTTCTATTGTAATTGTGTCTCCATCCTTAAACTTTCTCATGTGAAGCTGGCAAGTTGTAACTAAACGATCAGGCCCATGTGCTTCGCCATTAATAAACATAGAACACATTCCACATATTCCCTCACGGCAATCATGATCAAAGGCTACTGGATCAATTCCTTTTTCAATTAGCTCTTCATTCAGTACATCCATCATTTCCAGAAAAGACATGTCAGGAGACACTTCACTGATCTGATAAGTTTCGATTTTTCCTTTCGTATTTGAATTAGCTTGTCGCCAAATTTTAAGTGTTAAATTCATCATCCTATTTGTAAGATCTCGTTTTTACCTCAATATCTTCATATTTTAGTTGTTCTTTATGTAGCTTAGCTTTTGATGGTGCACCTTTATATTCCCATGCAGAAACAAATGTGAAATTTTCGTCATCACGAAGTGCTTCGCCTTCTGAGGTTTGTGATTCCTCACGAAAATGTCCGCCACAAGATTCTGTTCTTTCTAGAGCATCCTTTGCAAACAGTTCTCCAAGCTCGAGGAAATCAGCTACTCTACCTGCTTTTGCAAGTTGCTCATTAAATTCATCTACTCTACCAGGAACATTTACATTTTTATAAAAATCCTCACGTAGCTCCTTAATTTGTTTAATAGCAATTCTTAATTCCTTTTCATTACGAGACATTCCACATTTATCCCACATAATTTTACCAAGTTTACGGTGGTAATAATCAACAGAGTGAGAACCACTGTTACTAACAAATGCTTCAAGTTGAGATTTCACAGTAGCTTCAGCTTTTTCAAATTCTGGAATTTGAGTATTGATAGGTCCTGTACGAATGTCATCTGAAAGATAATCTCCAATAGTATATGGCAGGACAAAATAACCATCTGCTAGTCCCTGCATTAAGGCTGATGCTACAAGTCGATTAGCACCATGGTCAGAGAAATTTGCTTCTCCAATTGCATAACAACCTGGTATACTTGTCATCAAATTATAATCTACCCAAACTCCCCCCATTGTATAGTGTACCGCTGGATAAATCATCATAGGTGTTTCGTACGGATTTTGATCTACGATTTTTTCATACATCTGGAAAAGGTTCCCATATTTAGCCTTAACAACATCTTGTCCTAACTTTCTTACTAAAACGGCATCATTCTCATCTAAACCCTTTATATGAGCTTGCTCTTTTCCATATCTAATTATAGAAGAGGCAAAGTCTAAATAGACTGCCTCTCCTGTTTTATTTACACCAAAGCCAGCATCACAACGTTCTTTGGCAGCTCGAGAGGCAACATCACGTGGTACCAAGTTTCCAAAAGCAGGATATCTTCTTTCTAAATAATAATCTCTATTTTCTTCTGAAATTTTAGTAGGTTTCAATTTACCTTCCCTTATTGCTTTTGCATCTTCAATATTTTTGGGAACCCATATTCGACCATCATTACGTAACGATTCAGACATTAAAGTTAGTTTTGATTGGTGGTCTCCTGAGACAGGAATACAAGTAGGATGTATTTGAGTAAAACATGGATTAGCAAAGTATGCTCCTTTTTTATGTATTTTCCATCCTGCGGAAACATTGCTGCCCATAGCATTAGTGGAGAGAAAAAAGACATTTCCATATCCGCCTGAAGCTATCACAACAGCGTGTGCACCATGCCTTTCAATCTTACCATTAATAAGATTTCTTGTAATAATACCTCTAGCTTTCCCATCAACAATAACTATATCCATCATTTCATGACGGTTATACATTTTAATTTTTCCTCTTCCAATTTGGCGATTCATAGAAGAATAAGCGCCTAAGAGTAATTGTTGACCGGTTTGTCCTTTAGCATAGAAAGTCCTGGAAACTAAAACCCCCCCGAACGAACGATTATCAAGAAGGCCTCCATAATCACGTGCGAAAGGAACTCCTTGAGCTACACACTGGTCAATAATATTTGTTGAGACCTCTGCAAGTCTATGAACGTTTGCTTCACGTGAACGATAATCTCCACCTTTTATGGTGTCATAATACAAACGATAAGTAGAATCACCATCGCCTTGATAATTTTTTGCAGCATTTATTCCGCCTTGAGCTGCAATTGAATGGGCACGTCTTGGAGAGTCCTGAAAACAAAAGGTTTTAACATTATAACCAAGTTCTGCAAGGGTAGCAGAAGCGGAGGCGCCGGCTAAACCAGTACCAACGACAATAACATCAATTAAACGTTTATTAGCTGGACTTACCAGGTTAATTTTACCCTTATGATTAGTCCATTTATTCGGTACTGCCCCTTCAGGTACTTTTGAATCTATTTTAAATATTTCTTTGTTACGCAAAGTTTGATTTTTAATATAATTTTTATGAGATTTTAAGGATTTTTCCCAATCTTCAGCAATTTTATGAGCTTGCTTTATTCGCGAATCATTCAATTTTTGTTCATTACTACTTTTTGGCTTTGTAATTAAATGAAAAGGTAAAGTTTTAATTGTTCTTTTAGCCTTTCTTTTACCATCAACAATTTGATATCCATGGAAATAATTTAATCGAATTGAAGACGTCCCATTAGAATTAACTCGATATCTTATTTTAACTTTTTTCATTTGTTTTACTTAAGTAAGGTACACAATATTTTGAGGTACACAGATTTAAGCTTTTTAATCTTAAGGTGCACCGCAAGGTACACAATTTATTTTAAAAAATGGAAGAACGCAATAAAAACAAATCCAATCGGAACTATAATAGAAAAAACTGTTGCAATTGATTTAATTGATTTTGAATATTTATTATTAAATCCAACAGATTGAAATGATGATGCAAAACCGTGATATAAGTGAAGAGAGAGAAAAATGAAAGACAATGCATATAATCCAACTCTTAAAGGACTTTCAAATTTATGAACTAATTCTTCAAAATATCTATCTGGATCTAAGGGTAATACTTCAACATACTTATAATCCATTTCTGGAATCCAGAAATCATACATATGAAGTCCCAGAAATGAAAGAACAACTAATCCAGATAAAATCATGTTTCTTGATACCCAAGGAGCATTTAAGATTCCTTTATAGCTTTTATATTTTACTTCTCTGGAAGTCCAATTTTTTAATTCAAGTATAAATCCCATTGTAAAGTGAAGCATAACACCCAAAATTAAGATTGGTTGAAAAACAAATTGAACCAATGGATTATTTCCCATAAAATGCGAAATTTCATTAAAAAGTGCTTTACTAAAAACTGAAGTAATATTAATTGCAAAGTGTTGAGTAAGAAAAACTATCAGAAATAACCCTGACAATGCCATAATAAGTTTTCTCCCAATTGAAGAACTAATTAAAGTCATAAATTTCAATTTGTAAAGCAAAATTAAGGCATAAAATGTCAGTAACAAATTGCTTTAACGCATTTTTTTAATATAATATATGATAGATTAGTGAAGATGCGTATCTGTTTAACATTAAAGTGTAAAATTTGAGCTTTATATATAAAAACATAAACAAAAACATTTTGTTTAGTTCATATCATTTTTAATGAGATGGAATTTTTTTAAAATTTTAGAATTCAACTATCTTAGTAAAAAATCAAGAAATGCGATACGAACCTATCCCAGCTAAAGTGTATAAGCAAAATAGAGATCAATTTGCAAAACACCTTAGGCCAAAAAGTCTTGCTGTTTTTAATTCAAATGATATTTATCCTATTAGCGCTGATAGTGTATTTCCTTTTGAACAGCATCGTGATATTTTTTATTTAAGCGGTATTGACCAAGAGGAAAGTATTTTAGTAGTTTTCCCGGATGCAATAGAAAAAATGAATAAAGAAATTCTTTTTATAAAAGAAACAAATGAGCATATAGCTATTTGGGAGGGAGCCATGTTAACAAAAAAAAAAGCAAGTGAACTGAGTGGTATTCAAACAATATATTGGTTAAGTGAATTTAAAAAAGTTTTTCAAGAGTTAAGCTGCCAA
Organism: Flavobacteriaceae bacterium; assembly: GCA_029246125.1. Lineage (GTDB taxonomy): Bacteria > Bacteroidota > Bacteroidia > Flavobacteriales > Flavobacteriaceae > MS024-2A. The sequence continues at coordinate 6,246 of JAQWNZ010000053.1, read as the reverse complement.
TGTAATCGCTTTTATTTCAATACCAATGAACATTATCGTCAGTCCGTAGAAACTCAAACTAGAGAGGATCGTTTTATTTATTGGTGTAAAAATCATTATCCAGCTCATGGTGTTGGAAAAAGCAACCCTATTCTTCAAAAATTAAGATCTATAAAAGTTCCAGAAGAAATTAAGCAAATACAAAAAGCATGTGATATTACCGAGAAAGGGTTTCGAAGGGTATTATCATTTATCAAACCTGGTGTTTGGGAATATGAAATTGAGGCTGAATTTGCTCATGAATTTATAAGGAGTCGATCTAAAGGATTTGCTTATTCACCTATTATTGCCTCTGGAATGAATGCCAACATATTACACTATACAGAGAATAATAAAAAATGTTTAAAAGGGGATTTAATTTTAATGGATATTGCTGGTGAATATGGTAACTACTCAAGTGACATGTCAAGAACTGTTCCGGTATCAGGAAAATTTACATCTAGACAAAAAGAAGTTTATAAATCTGTTTTAAATGTAAAAAAAGAAGCTACAAAATTACTTGTGCCAGGAACAATATGGAAAGAATTTCATGTTGAAGTAGGAAAATTAATGACCTCGGAGCTTTTAAAAATTGGTCTTTTAGACAAAGCTGATATTCAAAATCAAAGTGTAAATAAACCAGCATACAAAAAATATTTTATGCATGGAACATCTCATCATATGGGTCTAGATACTCACGATTACGGTTTATTACATTTACCTATGGAGGCAAATATGGTATTTACAGTTGAGCCTGGGATTTACATTCCTGAAGAAGGATTCGGGATAAGATTAGAGGATGATGTTATTGTTCAGTCTGAAGGTGCTCCTTATAACTTGATGGAATCAATCCCTATTGAAATTGATGAAATTGAAACTTTAATGAATAAATAAAAAAGCCATCAAAATTTTATAGCTTTTTTATTTTTTTTCTAAAATTTACTAGGCGCTGGCTAGTTTAGGATTTCGTTGCCAAAAATACAGTATTGTAAATAACACAATTAAGACTCCTGGAAAACCGATCATATAAGTTAGTGTTTGTTGTCCTGCAGCTAAATCAAGTGCGGCTCCTGTAAGACCATTAGCGGCTTGCTTTGCTGTAGAACTATCTATCCAGCTCCCAATAATTGGCTGAAAAATTGAGGTAGAGAACATTCCAATTCCGCCTACAATGGACATCCCTAGTGCACCACTTGCTGGAATTTTTTCTGCAACAAAACCAATCATATTTGGCCAGAAGTAACAAATGCCAAGAGCAAAGAAAATTGCAGCTACATAAACCATTGAACCTGTTTGGGTACTGAACAAGAAGATTCCAATAGCAGCTAAAATAGCAGATCCAAGAAGAACTCCAGTTTGATCAAATTTATGAACAATATCTCCTCCAAAATAACGCCCTATTGCCATCAATCCAGTAATTAGAGCTAATATAACCATTGGCTGGGCTCCACTGTTTTGCATGATTAGGCTTGTCCACTGTTGAGGGCCAAATTCAGAAATTGCTGTTAGTGCCATACATGCTAAAATAAAGATATAAATAGGTGTAGCCATAGCCTTAAAGTTTTCACTAACTGAAGTAGCGGCATTCACTTTTGATTTTGGAAATTCTTGTCCATAAAATAAATATGCATAGATAAGAGTTGGAATTACAATTATCCAAATTTGAGCTTGCCACCCAAGAGAAGCATCAGTCATAAATTTGGATATTAAACTTCCCAAAACAATCCCTCCTGGAAACCACATATGAAAGCGGTTTAATAAGGTATTCATTTGTTTCCCCTCATAGGCGTCTGCAATCATTGGATTACAAGCTGCCTCTGTACATCCATTACCAATTCCAATAAGAAGCGTTGAAACCAATAAGCCAACATAGCCTCCAGAATATATCGTAAGTATAATTCCTATCGCATGAGAAATAAATGCAAATTGCATAATTTTTTTAGGTCCAATGGTATGATAGAATAAACCACCTAAAATCATTGAGATTGGAAAGCCCAAAAACCACATTGAATTAATGAATCCTAGTTGTTGTGCACTAAGACTAAATGCCTCTCCTAACTGAGGTAAAATTCCAGCTCTAATACTGAATGAAAATGCAGTAGTTATCAAAGCAAAACAACTTCCGTAAAAAAGTCTGTTACTGTTTGTCATAATAGTTTAAATTTCAGTTTTTGTCCATCTAAAGATATAATATTTTATTGTAGACTAAAGAGGTCAAAAATCAAGATAGTTTTTATTTCAATTAGTTTTAATGACATCCGCAATCTTTTCCACAAGAATTTTCTTTTTGAGTTTTTGATTTAGGTATCCATTTATAAATAAGATATCCTACTGCACTTAATACAGCAAAAAAAACTAATGTAGCTTGAATCCATTCCACTAGGCTAAAATTTGATAGGTTAATAAAGCAATAGTGTATGCAAGTAATGACATGCTAAGCAGTTGAATCAGTGGCCATTTCCAAGAATTTGTTTCTTTTTTAACGATTGCCAAAGTACTCATACATTGCATTGCAAATGCATAAAAAAGCATTAATGAAATTCCACTGGCCAAATTAAAAAGAGGTTTGCCATCAGATTTAACTTCGGAGGCCATTTGATTTTTTATTGTTTCTTCAGCATTACTTTCCACACTGTAAATTGTAGCTAGTGTTCCAACAAAAACTTCCCGAGCTGCAAATGAACTTATCAGGGCAATTCCTATTTTCCAATCGTAACCTAATGGAGAAATAATAGGCTCGATTGATTTGCCTAAAATTCCAATATAAGAATGTTCAAGTTTGAAAGAATTAATTTTATTTGCAAGGGTCTCCTGGTCGAGTTCCGCATTATTAGTTTTTATAATTTGTTCAGCCTTAGAAAAATTCTCCCCTGGACCATTAGACGCCAAAACCCATAAAATAATTGAAATAGCTAATATTATTTTACCTGCTTCTGTTATAAAAGTCTTTGTTTTTTCCCAGACAGTAATTCCTATATTCTTCAACAAAGGAAGCTTATAGTTTGGCATTTCAACAATAAAATAACTCTTTGATTTAATTTTTAAGGTTTTGCTTAAAATCCAAGCTGATATTAAGGCCATTCCGAATCCTATTAAATAAAGAAACATAAGCATTAATCCCTGGTAACTAAGTCCTAGAAAAGATCCTTGAGGAATTACAAGTGCAATTAAAATTGCATATACTGGAAGTCTTGCAGAGCAGGTTGTAAAGGGTGTCACTAGTATGGTAATCAAACGTTCTTTCCAATTCTCAATATTTCGTGTAGCCATGACCGCTGGAATGGCACAAGCTGTTCCAGAAATTAATGGAATTACACTTTTACCATTCAAGCCGAAGCGTCGTAATCCTCTATCCATTAGAAATACTACACGGCTCATGTAGCCGGTCTCTTCCAAAATAGAAATAAATAAAAATAAGAATGCAATTTGTGGAATAAAAATTACTATTCCCCCTAGTCCAGGAATAATTCCATCTGATAATAAACTAGTAAATACACCATCTGGAAGTTTTGATTTTACAAGCTCACTTAACGAAGCAAATGTGTTGTCAATGAAATCTTGAGGTATACTGCTCCAGTCAAATATTGATTGAAAAATTGTCATTAAAACGACAAAAAAGATTACGTATCCCCAAAATTTATGAATCAATATTCGATCAAGAACAAATCTTAAATCGGAAGCAGATTCTCTATCGATAAATAATGTCTCCTTTAGAATATTATTAATAAGCTGATATCTTTTTACAGTTTCTTTTTGTTGGATTTTTTTTAAATGAGTTTCAGATAGGGTGCTAAAATCTGCCGAATCAGTTATTTTATTTCTTTCAATTTTGGCAAAATTTACATCTTGTGTAATAACTAACCACAATTTATATAACTGCTGATTTGGGAAAGCTTTTTTTAGATCATCAAAGTAATTTTGATCAATGTCATCAATTTTGAAAGTTGGCAAAATAGAAAGTTGACGATAATTAATAAGCAGTTCTTTTAATAAATCTAAGCCTTTATTTTCACGAGTACTTACTAAAGCTATTCTAGTCTTTAATTTAGATTCTAGAAGTGGAATGTCAATAGAGATTCCCTTGCGCTTCATCTGGTCAGACATATTAATCGCTAGTACTGTTGGTATCCCTAAATCCTTGACTTGTGTATACAAGAAAAGATTTCTTTTTAAATTTTCTACATCTGCAACTACAATTATTACATCTGGAAAATCTTTACTGCTTTTATTGAGTAATAATTCAATAACTACACTCTCATCCATTGAAGTCGCATTTAAGCTATAAGTCCCTGGAAGATCTGTAAGATATGCTTTGGTAGTTCGATTAAGCCTAAATATTCCTTCTTTTTTTTCTACTGTAATTCCTGGGTAGTTCCCTACTTTCTGATTTAATCCCGTTAATTGATTAAACAAAGAAGTTTTCCCTGTATTGGGATTTCCTAGTAGTGCAATATTCAATGATTTACTCATGTTCTATTTAATCAATCGAACAAATATGTGCTTGGCAGTTTCTCTTCTGATCGCTAGATGTGATTCATCAATTTTCAAATAAAGTGGATCGTTAAATGGGGCTTTGTGAACTAAAGAAATATTAGTACCCGGAAGGCACCCCATTTCTATTAACTTTAATGGTAGTTGATTATTATCAATAGACTCTATAGTAGCTAATTTTCCTTTCTCAAGTTGATCCAGTGGAATCATTAATTTAGAATCATTTTAAAGAACAAAAGTAGGAAAATAACTTTCGTTTATTAAAAAGACGTAAAAATTATTATTCAGAAAATTCCTCTTTTAGAATTGAAATATCAGTAATCAATGTATTCATAGCTTCAATATCAGTTCCATCATAAAAGCCGCGAATACGTTTTTCAGGATCAACTAAAATAAAGTTTTCAGTGTGAATCATATCAAATTGTCCACCATCACCATCGTCTTTAACAGCGAGATAAGACTTTCGCGCAAGTGAGTAAATCTTCTTTTTATTTCCTGTCACTAAATTCCATTTAGAATCATTTACCCCTTTTTCAATAGCATATTTTTTGAGCTGCTGAACTGAATCTATTTGAGGGGTAACACTAAAAGAAATAAACTTAATTTGAGAATCCTCTAAAAATTCATTTTGTAACTGTCCCATATTCTCTGTCATTTTTGGACATATAGTAGGGCAAGTGGTAAAGAAAAAATCAGCGACATAAATTTTATTATCATAATCTTGTTCTGTTACTATCTTACCATTCTGATTAGTTAAAGTGAAGGAAGCTATTTTATGAAATTTTTTCACATGCTGAAGAGTACTGTCTACAAGCTCATAGTTGACCATAGAGGGTTGATAAATTGGTAATCGCCTTTCAGGATTTAATGCATTATAAAAGAGTATTAAAATCCCTGAAGAAACAATTAAAAAAATAGTAATAAAACCTCTATATTTTTTGAATTTAAAATCCATACAATGACTTAGAGTTACAAATTTAAAGCTTCTTAAACATTTTAAGAATTTAAAAACTAAAAAAGAATTCTAAAAAAGTCATTTGGATTTTTATAATGAAGGCTATTATACTACTTTTGCCTCGATTAAAATCTATCTATGAGCCCATTTGTTGTTAAAGCTATCCAACTTTTAATGAGTCTATCCTTATTAATTATTCTTCATGAGTTGGGTCATTTCATTCCTGCGCGAATTTTTAAAACTCGTGTGGAAAAGTTTTTTTTATTTTTTGATGTCAAGTTTGCTTTATTTAAGAAAAAAATTGGGGAAACAAACTACGGAATTGGATGGCTTCCACTTGGCGGCTATGTAAAAATTTCAGGTATGATTGATGAGAGTATGGACACAGAACAAATGAAGCAACCAGCTCAACCATGGGAATTCAGGTCTAAGCCTGCTTGGCAAAGACTAATAATTATGCTTGGGGGAGTAACAGTTAACTTATTGTTAGGATTTTTAATTTACATAATGATCCTTTTTGTTTGGGGTAAAAATACCCTTTATACAGATGCTCTTCCTTTAGGACTTGAACCTTCTCCAATAGCTCAACAAATAGGTTTTAAAACAGGAGACAAGTTAATCACTGTTGATGGGAAAAAACTTGATAATGTATTGGAAATTAATAAACTTCTTTTCTTAAGATCAGTCGAATCGGTTACAGTAAAACATTCAAACGGAAAAACTGAAAAACTATCAATTCCAGAAAATTTTGGTAATCGCATGTTTGAATCAGGAGAGTTAAT
>JAQWNZ010000048.1 GCA_029246125.1 Flavobacteriaceae bacterium | reverse complement strand
TGAAAGATACACTTTTTGGAAAATCAAGTATAAATCTTGAATCAAATGGAAGAGGTGGGAAGTTTAGTTCTAGATTGGAAAAAAACTATTCTAACGGATATTACATAAATGGAAATTTTACGGGAAAAAGATATGGAGATTTTAATTCTCCTAATTATATTCTTTCTAATTCTGGATTCAAAGAGGCTAGTTTTTCTTTTAAACTAGGGGTTGATAAAATCACAAAGGGATGGAACATTAAGTATTCAAATTACAATCTTGAACCAGGTATTCTTAAATCATCTCATATTGGAAATGTTCAAGATTTATTTTATGCCTTAAATTCAGATGAACCAATTACTATAAATGATTTCACATATAATATTAATGCACCAAAGCAATTAGCCAAACATCAAAAACTATCTTTTAGATATTTCAAAACATTTAAAAATAATAATAAATTAGAATTGGGTTATAATTATCAAAATAACAAAAGAAAAGAATTTGATATTAGGCGAGGAGGTCGAACACAGATTCCAGTGGTTGATTTATTACTTAACACACATACTTTTAATGGCAGCTTATCTGGAATTGATATAAAAAAATGGAATTTTGAATTGGGACTAAATGGATTTGTCCAAGATAATTTTTCAACACCAGACACTGGTGTTAAAAGACTTATCCCAGATTATTTTAAATATGAAGCAGGAATTTATTTTTTAGGTAATTTTCAAAAAAGTAATTCATTTTTATGGGAATGGGGTTTGAGGTTAGATCATGTTTCTTATGATTCTAAAAAATATTATTACAAGTCAGTTTGGAATGAGAGAAATTATAACACATTATTTAAAGATTTTGAAACTGGTAGAGGATTCGCCAGTCAAATTCTAACTAACCCTAAATTTAATTATTTAAACTTATCTGCTCAAACAGGTATTTCACTAGATTTTTTAAATGATTCAAAGTTCAAAATGTCTTATATTTTATCTCAAAGAGCACCAAATCCATCTGAACTATTTAGTGACGGATTGCATCATGCTATGGCAGCTATAGAATATGGGAGCTTAAGTATTGAGCCTGAAACTAGCCACAAATTTTTATTTAGTTTTTCAAAAAATAAACAAAACTATAGTTGGTCTTTAGAACCATTTATTTCTAAAACTTTTGGTTATATATTTATTGAACCAACTGGACTTAAGCAAACCATCAGAGGAGCATTTCCAGTTTGGACTTATGATAGTACTGATGCATTCTTAACTGGGATTGATATAAATTCATCTGTAAAAATTAATAAAAGATTAATGTTTGATTTAGGTGCATCTTACACCTACGCTCAGGATGTTTTAAATGAAGAGCCAATAATTTTAATTCCACCTTTCAACACTTTTCAAAAGCTAAAATTTGTCCCTTTAAAAGGTAATTGGACATTCGAATTTACTAATCAAATAAGTGCAAAGCAAAATAGATATCCAAACTCGAATTTTATATTTAATTATATTGAGAATGGTAAACTTGTTTCTAAAAATGTTGAAATCAGTGAGTCTCCAAGTGGATTCCAAAGACTTGATGCAATATTTTCAACACAAATAAGTAATCAAAATAATATAAAAAGTACTTTAAGGGTTATTGTCCAAAATCTAACAAATTCTGAATACCGTGACTACCTCAATAGAATGAGATATTACTCAGCAGATCTAGGTAGAAATTTTCATATTCAATTAAATTTTAAATATTAATTTTTATAAGCTTTAATTAAAATTAGAAATTCTTATACATCCATTTATTTTAAAGGAGTAACTTGATCCAACTTAAACTTTTCATATTTCATTAGATTTGGATATTTGATAATCCTCATTTAATTTGATCCGACCGAGAAATATTTTATGAAGACGAAAATATTTATCCTTCTCATTTTGATTAGTGCTTTCAAAACTTTTGCACAATCTGAGTCACTAATTGAAAATTATGAGATTTATAAAGATCCTTCTTTAGAAACTCAATTTTCCTTTGTCCAAGAGCTGTTGTATGTAGCAGGATATGTTCCTGAAAAAATTAAGGTTTATCAAACCTTACCAAACCATGCACATGTATATCAAGTTACTCTTGATTCTGTAAATGGGGGATTTATTTTTGTGCGATGGAATAAAGAAAAAAAAGAACATTATGTAGCAAATAAGATGATTGATCCAGGCCTATACTATAATCTAAATGCTGCGCGTGAAATAATGCGTAAACAAACTCAAAAGGCAACATTTAGCTCTGAAGATAAAAGTCTCCAAGCTAGCGATCAATTTGAAATTTCTGAAGAAGATATTAAAGGTCTTAGAGGTGAATACGACAATAAAATTCAGGCTCAAAAAGAAACTCAGGATAATTTGCATAAGAAATCACTTGAAAAAGCAAAAAAGAAAGCTGATAGAAAGAAAACTAAAAATTAATAGTTAATATATTATCAACTAAACTAGCTTCGTAACAAGTTAACGATCCGGTACAATTATCTGAATATCTATTGTTATGATATCCACACTCAAAAATGCCTTCGCTGTAGGACCATTTATCTTTATTTCCTTGATGTGGACAGCTGTTATTAAATACACGTATTTCTTCCTCACTAATCCGAACCAAAAGAATATTTTCTTCAAGGTAATTAAGCCATCCTCCAACATCTTGAAGATTGTTAAATGTATTTTTTGAGATATCAATGATTATAGGTTCTCTCGGGATTATTGCGTTGTTATCTTGATTAGTTTCACTTGAGAAAGTTTCATCTTCAGTTGAGCAGCTTTCTAGTAAAGGAATACTAAAAGCAGCTAAAATAAATGGTTTACAGGCAGTTTTTAGAAAGTTTCTTCTATCGTTCATAGATAATTTTGTTTAAAGATAATTAAAAATTACTAAACAAAAAATAGATCTTTAGAATTTAAAATGGATTACTTTTGAATTATGAAAAAAGAATTCACTTATTTATTTCTTCTCATATCAGGTATTTTATTTTCACAAAGTACAGGATCCTTAGATGGAAGAGTTATAGATTCAAAAAGCCAATTACCTCTTGAAGGAGCAACTATTATCCTAAAAGGTACTTCCCTTGGAGTTATAACCAATCAAAATGGATACTTTTCAATAAATGATATTCCAACTAAGACATACAATATAGAAGTAAGTTACCTTGGGTTTGAAACAGAGACTTTATATAATGTGATTGTAAAATCTGTTGGAAATATTCCACTTCTTTTTAAACTTAATGAAATTGCTGAAAATTTAGATGAGGTTATTTTAGTCCAAAGTCCCTTTAAAACGAGTAGTGAAACCCCTTTATCCACTCAAACTTTTTCAGTTGTAGAAATTGAAACCTACCCGGGTGGTAACAACGATATAACAAAGGTAGTTCAAAGTATGCCAGGAATTTCTCCATCGATCGGTGGTTTTCGAAATGACATTATTATTCGCGGAGGAGCACCTAATGAGACAGTTTATTATTTAGATGGAATAGAGATACCAAATATCAATCATTTTAGTACGCAAGGAAGTGCTGGTGGTCCTGTTGGAATGGTGAATGTTTCTTTTATTCGTGAAGTTACCTTATCTAGTTCTTCATTTGGAGCAGAGTATGACAATCCATTATCCGGGGTGTTGTCTTTTGAACAGCGAGAAGGAGATATGAATAAATTTGGTGGAAATTTCCGCCTAGGGGCAAGTGAAACTGCTCTTACTCTAGAAGGTCCTCTATTTCGAAAGAATAAAGATCAAATTGCAAAAACAACCTTTCTTTTATCTTTGAGAAGAAGTTACTTACAGTTTCTTTTCGAATTGATTGGTCTACCAATAAGACCTGATTATTGGGACTATCAATGGAAAATAAAGCATGAAATAGATACTTATAATTCACTTACGTTTTTAGGTATAGGGTCCATAGATAATTTTTCTGTTAAAGCTCCTGATGAATTTGATGAAGAACAACAGGCTACTTTGGAACAGGTTCCAATAATTGATCAAAGAAGTACTACAGTTGGTTTATCATGGAAAAGAAATTATAAAAATGGAAAAGGTTTTATGAATACAGTTGTAAGTTCTAATAGATTGGAAAATATTTTTGCACGTTACCAAGATAACACCACGAAAACAGGTACTATTTTTCAAAATGATTCCTTCGAATGGGAAACAAAACTTCGTTTTCAAGCGACTCAATTCACGGATAACTGGAAATGGTCAGTAGGCTTTAATCTTCAAAATTCAGCTTACCAGAACAACACTCGCTTTGTTTACGATGATCTAACTTACAATACCAATTTGAATTTTGCTAAATACGGGCTTTTTATAAAAGCTTCAAGCTCATTTTTGAATGAAAGACTCGACTTCTCATGGGGAATTCGAACAGACGCTGATAGTTTTTCGACAGCATCTAATTTTTTGGATAATCTTTCTCCAAGAGTAGCTATTTCTTACTCCTTGACTGAAAATAAGCAATGGAAATTTAATGCTTCAGCTGGTAGATATTTCAAGATTCCTACCTACACCATGCTTGGTTTTCAAAATAAAAGCGGAAACTTTATAAATCAAAATTTATCATATACAAGAAGTGATCATTTGGTTGGAGGACTAGAGTATAATCTAACTCCAGCTTCACGTTTTACCGTTGAAGGATTTATTAAGAATTATGCTAATTATCCAATCTCAGTCCTTGATAGAGTTTCTCTAGCAAATAAAGGTGGGGGCTTTGAAGTGTTAGGTAATGAATCAATTGTTTCTGAAGGGGAAGGGATAAGTAAAGGAGTAGAGGTGTTGTTCCAACAAAAATTATCAAAAAATTTCTATGGCATTTTAGCTTACACTTATTTCTCAAGTGAATTTACTGGAGTAGATGGTATTTTAAGGCCATCGGTTTGGGATAGCCGACATCTTATATCGTTTTCAGGGGGATATAAATTAAAACGTAATTGGGAACTTAGTGCAAGATGGCGTTTTGCTGGGGAAAATCCTTATGTACCTGTTAATATTGAGGCAAGTATTCAACGCTATCCTGAACTAATTTTAGATTACGATCGTTTAGGAGAAGTAAAATTGAATAGTTTTAACCTAGCTGATATTCGGATTGATAAAAAATGGAATTTCAAATCATTATCTTTTAATTTTTATTTTGAAGTTCAAAATTTTCTAGCCCAGCCTAATCCTACACCACCTGAATATGGTTTAAGCAGAAATATGGACGGATCGATCTTATTACCTAAAAGTCTGAAACAGATATCAACTACAGAAGGTAATCGCTCACCTTTACCGTCTTTCGGATTTGTACTTTATTTTTAAATCTATAAATCTAAAAGTCCCTCAGGAAGTTGAACAGAGATCAATTTATTGTCACGATCAACTTTGATGATTAAATCATCGTGTATCGGAATAAGATGGACTTTACCATCGCTGCCATCAACTTCAAATAAAGCTTGAAGTCCCTGTTCTAAAACATTTGATATTATCCCTATACATCTCCCTTTTTCAACTAGGCTAAAACCTATAATTTCATGATAATAAAATTTATTTCCCTTTAAAGGTGGAAGAAGGCTGAGAGGCAAGTAAAGTTTTTTTTTAATTAGAGCCTCTGCCTGAGCTTCATTATTTACTTCTTCAAAATCAATTCTAAGTAGTGAAGATTTATGTTGATGGCATTTGCGAATAAAAAAGGGTACTAAGCCAGAGGGTAGATCAACAAAGATAGACTCCAAACTCGAATATTCTTCAATATTATCACTTTCTGTTTTTACAAGAAGTTCTCCTTTAAAACTATATTTACTAATTATAGTTCCAACGTAAAAGCAGTTTGCTTTTATCATCGCTTTCCATTTGAAAGTATTTATTTTTCTTCTGCAGTAGCTTCTGCATCAGGATTAGTCTCCTCAGCTGCAGGAGTTTCAGGAGCAGATTCTTCTTCTGCTTCTAGTACTTTTTCTTCTGCAATAGCTTCTGCATCAGGATTAGTCCCTTCAGTGGTAGGAGTTTCAGGAGCAGATTTTTCCTCTACTTCTGATGTTTTTTCTTCAGCAGATACTTTTGCTTCAGGAGCAGATTTTTCTTCTACTTCTGATGTTTTTTCTTCAGCAGATACTTTTGCTTCAGGAGCTATTTCTTCAACATCTCCTCCTTCGGAAGCTTTTGTTTTTTCTGGAGTTGCTAATTCTTTGTCTGCAGGTTCGGCTGTGTTTACCTCATCATTTGACGTTTCAGAATCAATTTTTTCAGCCTCTGCATCAGCAATAGCCGCCGCATCAATTAATCTTTTTTCGCTAACTGCTTTTTCGTCAGCTAATCGCTTAGCTTTCGCTTTTCTTTCATCTTTCGAAAGACCATCTTTTTTAGCTTGAATTTTGGCTTGCTTTTCTTCTAACCATGCCATAAACTTTTTATCTGCTTCTTCTTGAGTTAGAGCTCCTTTTTTTACTCCACCATTTAAATGATGCCTCATCATCGCTCCTTTGTAGGAAAGGAGAGTTCTTGCTGTATCTGTTGGTTGAGCACCCTTCTCTAACCAAACAACAGCATCTTCTAAGTTAAGGTTAATAGTGGCTGGGTTGGTATTTGGATTATAAGTCCCTAATTTTTTCAGGTAACGTCCGTCTCTTTTGGCTCTTGAGTCAGCTGCGACAATCCAATAAAAAGGCTTTCCTTTTTTTCCATGTCTTTGTAGTCTTATTTTTACAGGCATGTCATATTAATTTGTGAGGATTCTCGATCCTCTGATTATTAATTTTAAGATGCAAATATAGACTAATTTTGGATTCACTAAACATTTCTATAATTATATATAAAATAAAGTAGTTTATTTATACTTGTTCAGGGCAATAAAAAAATGTAATTTTGCGCACTAAAATTTACTCCAAAATGGAAATCAGCAAAACAGATTTAGATGCATTAAATGCGATAGTTAAAATTACTATAGATCGTTCTGATTATGAAAAGAACGTAACAGCTGTTTTGATTGATTATAAAAAGAATGCAAATATCCCTGGTTTTAGAAAAGGGCATGTGCCTATGGGGATGATTAAAAAACAGTATCAAAAAGCTGTTATTGCTGATGAGGTAAACAAACTTCTCAGAGAAAACCTTGAAAATTTTATTAAAGATAAAAAACTTGATTTACTGGGAAATCCACTTCCTAAGTTGGTTGAAGAGGAATTAGATTGGAATGCTGAACAAATTGATTTTGAATTTGAATTAGGACTTGCACCTAAGTTTGAAGTTAAAATAGATCAATTAAAGAAGGTTGTTCAATATGAAATTGATCCGGAAGTAAAAATGATCAATGAACAAATGGATTATATCAGAAAACAATATGGTAAGCTAGTATCCCAGACAGCTCCGGAAAAAGACTTTGAAATTACTGCTAAATTTAGTAACCAAGAACATAAAATTGAGAAAATCAGCACTTTTAAATTAGATGATTTAAAATCTAAAAAAGCCATCAGCTGTTTAAAAAAAGAAACAATAAATTCAATTGTTAATTTCCCAGTAAAAGGATTCTATAAAGACAATGACCTATTAAAAAGAGAACTTTCTTTAAATGATGATCAAATAAATGCACTCATTTCTTCAAATATATCTCTGGAAATAAAAGAAATTAATGAGAGAATTCCTGCGGAATTAAATCAGGAGCTTTATGATAAATTATATGCGGCAGGAACCGTTACTTCTGAAAAGGAGCTAAAAGAAAAAATTAAAGAGGATCTTCGAAAACAATTTGCTCCTCAGGCAGATCAAAAATTAATGGGTGATATAACAGAGTTTTTAATAAAAAAAACAAAATTTAAATTACCCTCAGACTTCCTAAAACGGTGGATGCAAAACTCAGGCAAAGAGAAATTGACCATTGAACAAGCAGTTGAAGAATATAATAAATCAGAGAAAGGGATTCGTTATCAACTGATTGAAGGAAAGATTATTTCAGATAATAAATTAGATATTTCATTTGAGGAACTCAAAGCTTTTGCGGGCATTATGATTGAAAATCAGATGAGACAATATGGTCAACAACCAGATCAAAAACAAATCGATGGAATTGTTTCTAATCTACTTGCTAACCAGGAGGAGACTAGACGAATTTCTGAACAACTCATGAGTAATAAAATTCTAACATTTTTCAAGGAAAACGCTCCACTCAAAAAAAAGAAAGTTGGATTTGACACCTTTGTTAAAGAGGCTTATGGGAAAGCATAATATTTTCCTTATTTTTAATAAAATTTATACATGAATTACATTAAAGAATTTAAAAAATACGCTACAAAACATCATGGTATCAATGCTATGTATTTTGATAAAATTGTTAGCAGTATGACTCCGTATATTATTGAAGAGAGGCAGTTAAATGTTGCTCAAATGGATGTGTTTTCAAGATTAATGATGGACCGTATCATGTTTTTGGGAACTGCAATCGATGATAATGTAGCTAATGTAATTCAGGCCCAACTTTTGTTTTTACAAAGCACCGATTCCAATCGTGATATTCAAATGTATATTAATTCACCTGGTGGGAGTGTTTATGCCGGATTAGGTATTTATGATACTATGCAGTTTATAAGTCCAAATGTAGCAACAATTTGCACAGGTATTGCAGCATCTATGGGTGCCGTATTATTGTGTGCCGGACACAAAGGAAAACGTTCTGCATTACCCCATGCAAGAGTGATGATTCATCAACCTTTAGGAGGTGCTCAAGGACAGGCTTCTGATATTGAAATTACTGCACGTGAGATTTTAAAACTCAAGGACGAATTATATCAAATTATTTCCAAACATTCTGGACAGAAAATGGAGAAGGTGACCAACGATAGTGACCGTGATTACTGGATGAAAGCTGAAGAAGCAAAAAAATATGGAATGGTAGATGAAGTTCTACAAAATAGTGCAAAATAATTTTATTATCTAATGAGTAATCCTGATTTGAGTTGTTCTTTTTGTGGAAGGTCAAAGCCTGAAACCCAGTTATTGATTGCAGGGTTAGATGCTCATATTTGCGATCGGTGTATAAATCAAGCTCACGGTATAGTTCAAGACGAAACTAATATTGAGGACGCTTCTGATTTCGATACTATAGATTTAAAACCACCAAAAGAAATCAAAACTTTCTTAGACACCTATGTAATTGGGCAAGAAGAATCTAAAAAAGTTTTGTCTGTCGCAGTTTATAATCATTATAAAAGAATTATTAAGCAAAATTCTAAGGAAAAAGTTGAGATTCAAAAGAGTAATGTTTTAGTTGTTGGCCCTACAGGTACAGGAAAAACCTTACTTGCTCAAACTATAGCTCGTTTACTTAAAGTTCCTTTAGCAATTGTTGACGCAACAGTTTTGACTGAAGCAGGTTATGTAGGTGAGGATGTTGAGAGTATACTTTCACGTTTATTACAAGCTGCAGATTATGACGTCAATCGAGCTCAAAAGGGTATTGTTTTTATTGATGAAATTGATAAGATTGCTAGAAAAAGTGACAACCCTTCAATAACCAGAGATGTTTCTGGAGAAGGAGTACAGCAAGCTTTACTTAAACTTCTAGAGGGCACTGTTGTCAATGTTCCTCCCAAAGGAGGAAGAAAACATCCAGATCAAAAGTTTATTGAAGTTGATACTTCGAATATATTATTTATTGCTGGTGGTGCTTTTGATGGTATAGAGCGTCATATTAATAAGCGTCTGAATCTTCAAGCTATTGGATATCAGACTATTATAAAGCAGAATAAGGTCGATGAAGAGAATATATTGCAGTACATAACTCCCCGTGATGTACGCTCCTTTGGTTTAATACCCGAAATTATTGGTAGATTACCTGTTTTAACATTTATGAAACCTTTAGATAAAGAAACCCTACTCGAAATCTTAAAAGTACCCAAGAATGCATTAACCAAACAGTATATCCATCTTTTTGAAATGGATGGGATAAATTTGCAGTTTACTTCTGGGGCTTTAAGTTTCATTGTAGAAAAAGCAATGCAATATAAATTAGGTGCACGAGGTCTTCGTTCACTTTGCGAAGCAGTCTTAAATGATGCTATGTTCGAATTACCAAATTCAGATGTAAAGGACTTGAAGATTACTAAACAATATGTAGATCAAAAGCTATCCAAAATTGAGTTTCCAAAACTCAAAATAGTTTCTTAGTACCCATTCATTTTCAATAATTCATCTAAAATCTCCCTTGAATTTGATAGCCTAGGAATTTTATGTTGTCCCCCCAATTTTTTTTTAATAGAAAGCCATTTGTAAAATAAGCCAGATTTTGCCTTATGTAAGTGTAACTTTTCTAGACTAGAATTTCGTTTAGCTTGATAATCTGAGTTTTGTTTTTGAAGGTTTTCGTCCAAAAGTTTTGAAAAAAAATGAATGTCTTCAGGCTCTATTTCAAATTCTATAATCCATTCGTGCGCACCTTTTGAATTATTTTTCATAAAAATGGGAGCAGCAGTATAATTTGATACAACACTACTCGTAAGTTTACTAACAGTAGATATGGCTCTTTCCGCATTGTCAATTATCAATTCCTCACCAAAGGCATTGATATGATGTTTTGTTCTACCTGTGACTTGAATTCGATAGGGATTTAGGCTAGTAAAGCGTATGGTGTCTCCTATTCGATAGCGCCAAAGTCCTGTATTAGTTGTGATAACTAGTTCATAATTTGTATTGAGTTTTACTTCAGACAGTGGGATTGCATCTGTCTCTTCAATAATCATATTAGTTTGAAAAGCAATAAATTCATAAAAAATACCATAGTCTAGCATTAAAAGTAGATCTTCTGAATCATTGCGATCTTGAATTGCAAAGAAGCCTTCAGAGGCATTGTAAATTTCATAAAATTTGAAATCAGTTTTTGGAAATAAATTTTGATATAATTCTTTGTATGGTTTAAAACTAACACCCCCATGAAAATAAACTTCAGCTTCTGGCCAAACATCTGAAATTGTCAAACCATTTGTTTTCTTAAGCACTCTTTGAAGGAGAATAAGCATCCAAGAGGGGACTCCAGCTAAACTTGTAACTTTTTCATTAATTGTTTCTGTAACTATAGCCTCCATCTTGATTTCCCATTCAGACATTAAAGAGGTTTTATGACTTGGAGTACTACTTAACTCAGCCCAAAATGGCATATTTTGAATTATAATAGCTGATAAATCACCAAAATAGCTATTATTCTCATTATACAACTCGTGACTGCCTCCTAGTCTAAGGCATTTTCCACTAAGCAATTTTGAATCAGGATTATTATTGAAATACAATGAGAGCATATCTTTTCCAGCCTTATAGTGACAATCTTCAAGTGCCTCATCACTTACTGGAATGAATTTACTTTTGGCATTGGTGGTTCCACTTGACTTGGCAAACCATTTTATAGGAGTTGGCCAAAAAATATTTTGTACACCATTTCTGCATCTTTCAATTTGAGATGCTATTGATTCATAGGTACTCAAAGGGATATTTTTTCTAAAATCATTATAGTTGGTTATTTCTTTGAAATTATAATGTATTCCAGTTTCTGTTTCTTGAGCCTTCTTTAATAATTCTCTAAGTAATTCATTTTGAACTTCATGAGGATATTTCATAAATAGTTCCATCTGGTGAATTCTTTTTTTAAGAATCCATGAAGCAATTGAATTAAAGAGTGAGGTGGGCATAAAAATATCGTTATCTTACATATGTAAATTTAAGTAATATTCCTTAGGACATGTTTCAGGCGACATTAAAAAAAATGCAAACAGAGAATATAAAACCAATTAATTATTTTTTGGATGTTGAGGCAGGATTTATAAAATTAAATCAATTGATAGGTAAAACAATTAGGATAGAATATATTGGCTCCAAGTGCTCAAATTGTGGTCTTGAAAAAGAGATTTTTAGACAAGGTAATTGTAAGTCTTGTTTTTTTGAAAATCCTGCTACAGGTGAATGGATCATGCGACCTGAACTAAGCAAAGCGCATCTCGGACAGGTAGATCGTGATTTGGAATACGAATCTAAAATGCAGTTACAGCCTCATGTTGTTTATCTCGCAGTAAGCAGTCATTTAAAAGTAGGGGTTACCCGTAAAAGTCAATTACCAACCCGATGGATTGACCAAGGCGCTCATCAAGCCTCTTTAGTTCTAGAAGTTCCCAACCGTTATCTTGCTGGAGTTGGAGAGGTTGCTCTTAAAAGAATTTTTTCTGACAAGACCAACTGGAGAAAAATGTTACAAAATGAGTCAGAGTCTGTCAATTGGAATGAAGCACGGAATATTGCTATTGATGGAATTCCAAAAGAATTGAAACCCTATATTGTAAGAAATAATAGCATTCAAACACTAGTATTCCCAATAATTAAATATCCTGAAAAAGTTAAAAGTTTAAACTTAAG
This sequence comes from Flavobacteriaceae bacterium, assembly GCA_029246125.1. Taxonomy (GTDB): domain Bacteria; phylum Bacteroidota; class Bacteroidia; order Flavobacteriales; family Flavobacteriaceae; genus MS024-2A. Next base: position 11,576 of record JAQWNZ010000048.1, on the reverse strand, counting down.
TAAGTCTCAATTATACAAAGGAAAATTAATCGGTATAAAAGGACAATATTTAATATTTGAAGATTCTACTGTATTTAATGTTCGCTCTCATGAAGGATATCGTATTGAATTAAATATTTTTTAGGTCAAGTGTTTTTTTGAATCAGATAGCAAGGAGCTTAATTGACTAAACTCTTTTTTTGTTAATTCTCTATATTTTCCCACCGCTATATTGAGCTCAATATTCATAATTCGAATTCGCTTTAGTTTGATCACTCGATAATCAAGATATTCGCACATTCTTCTAATTTGTCTGTTAAGGCCCTGAGTTAGGATTATTCGAAATTGTTTTTTATGTATTTGTTCTACTCTACATTTTCGTGTTACTGTGTCTAAAATTGGAACTCCATTTGTCATTGTTTTTATAAATTCTGAGGTTACTGGTTTATTAACCGTAACGATATATTCTTTTTCGTGATTATTTCTAGCACGAAGAATTTTATTGACAATATCTCCATCATTGGTTAGTAAAATGAGTCCCTCACTTATCTTATCAAGTCTACCAATAGGGAAAATCCTTGAGGGATAGTTAATATAATCTATAATATTGTCTTTTTCTACGCGGGTATCAGTCGTACAAACAATTCCAACAGGTTTATTAAAAGCCAGATAAACATTCCGCTCATTATGATTTTCGATTAATACATTATCAATTTCTATTCTATCTTTGGGTGTGACTTTCTGCCCCATAACTACTTTTTCACCATTTACCTGAATGCGATCCGCATTAATTAATTTATCTGCTTCTCGTCTTGAACAATGACCAATTTCGCTGAGATATTTATTCAGTCTAATTTCTTTTTCTTGGTTGTCCATAGCTTTTATATTTTAAGTTCATCTTCAATTTTGAGATCAAACTTTTTTCTAAATAAAAAAACAAAAAAATAAAGAAGTGGAGTATCTAGAGCTGCAACAAGAATTTTAAATAAAAATCCTGAGAGCAATAACCCCCAGAATAAGTCCCATTCTAATATTCCAAATAAACACAATAGGCTAATGACAGAAAATGTATCAATAAATTGAGAGCTAAAGGTTGAAAAATTGTTTCGAAACCATAACATTCGTCCCTTTGTTAATTTTTTCCAAAAGTGAAACAAACGAATATCCAAAAATTGAGCACTAAGGTAGGAAATCATCGATGCTAGCACAGCTAATGGAGAGAAAGCAAATACTTTTTGAAAAGTATCATCATCAACGGGTGAACTATTCAAGGCAGGCACAGCATTTGCTATCAACAAGATTCCAATAGAAAAAAATGAGGCAAAGATACCTGTAACGACTACTTGATTAGCTTTTTTCTTACCATAAATTTCTGAGATTAAATCAGTAATTAAGAAGGTTATTGGGTAGGGTAATATTCCAACAGAAAGTTCAAAAAGTTGATTTCCAAAAACTGAAATGTTAAAAGGTTTCCAGTAAAAAAACTTTTGAAAGATAAGGTTAGAGACTACTAAAGAAGTGATAAAAAGTCCAGCAAGATATAAATATATTTTTCTTGCAAGTTCCGTTTTTTCTTTCTGCATCTTAATAAATTTTTATCTCAAAAGGAAGCGCCATCTGTAATCTATCAATGGGACTCTGGTTTGTCAACTTCATAAATTCAGATTTTTTAAAGTTGCCTAAGAAAACATTAAATAAATCATCAATACCTAACGAAATAGATAGATCCGTAAGAAATGAACCCAGATTTTTATCAAATCTTGGGTATTCCATAAGATTATAGTTTTCAATACCAACCAATTTTGAAGCTGCTTCAATAGTTTCTTGAAGTCCTCCTATGGAATCAACAAGGCCAATTTCAAAAGCCTGTTTTCCTGTCCATACTCTACCTTGAGAAATATTTTCAACTACTGTATCGGATAGATTACGCCCCTCAGAGACTCTTTTTTTAAAGGTGTAATAAGTACTTTCAATGGACTTTTTAGTTTGTTTTTTGAATTCTTCACTAATTGGTTTATAGATACTGTAACCAATTGCATTCGGATGAGTTTCTACAGTCTCTGCATTAATACCTAAATTCTTAGTTAATCCCTGCATGTTTGGTAAAGATGCAAAAACACCTATCGATCCAGTAATGCTTAGCGGGTCAGCAAAAATTTGATCAGCTGCTGAGGCTATATAATAACCTCCTGAGGCCGCTACATTACCAATAGATACCAAGACCGGTTTACTTTTTTTAACTTCTTCAATTGCCTTCCAAAGTAATTCTGAAGTTAATGCACTTCCTCCAGGTGAGTCTATTCTAAGGACTATAGCTTTTATCCAATCATCATCAGCTAATTCTTTAAGCGTTTCAACAAATACTCCCTGGGCGATTATATTTTTAGTTCCTTCTCCATAGAGTATTGGACCTTTGGCAAAGACAACAGCAATACGGTCTTTAATTTCTTTATCGTAATCAGAAATACTTTGATTTACAGTGGAGACAGAGATAAAATTAACTTTGTCATTTTCTTTCTGTTCGAGTTGAATATTGATCATATTTTCAACATCTGTTTCATACCCAAGACCATCAATTAGGTTTTCATCTAAAACATTATCTAGTGTTCCGATCTTATCTTCATTAATCAAAAAATCTAGAGTTTCAATATTAATATTTCTTTCTAATGCTATTTCATCTCTTAATGTCTCCCAAATATTTGTAAGTAAAGAGCTGATCTGAAAACGATTGGCTTCACTCATTGTATTTTCGAGATAAGGCTCTACAGCACTTTTATATTTCCCATGACGAACAACTTCCATCTTGACCCCATATTTATCTTGAAAATCTTTGTAGTAGAGAACTTCTGAAGCCAAACCTCTAAGTTCAAAAACACCTACAGGATTAAGAATAATTGAATCAGATACCGATGCCAAATAGTAACCTTTTTGAGTCAAAAAATCTGAATAAGAATAAATGAATTTCCCTTGGTTTTTAAATTTTAAAAGTGCATTTCTAATATTTCTTGTTTGTGACCAACCTGCAGGAATAAAATCTGATCTTAAACGGATACCCTTAATATCTGGGTTTTTTGCAGCCTTATCGATTGCATTTAAAATTTCAGGTAGCCCTAAAACTTGATCGTTTAAGTCAAATATAATATCTAATTCGTCAAATGAAGGGTTGCGATCTGTAATTGGGACATTGAGATTTAGATCCAAAACACTATTTGATTTGATTGATTTAACAGCTAAGGGGGAAACAATAATACTAGCAGTTGCCGAGATGAGCATAAGAATTATTGCAAAAAAAAGTCCAAGAGCTGTAAACGTGCCCAGTACTGAGGCTAGAAAGTTTTTAAAGAAATTCATTAACAATTTTTTTAGATACAAATATAGGGGTTTTGTAGTTTTGTCATATAGCTAATTATAGATGAAAATGCATCAAGCAATTATCTCCTTGGGGAGTAATTTGGGTAATCGTTTAGAATTGCTTCAAAGAGCCTTGACTTTAATTGAAAAAGAGGGTGTTAAAATCAAAACACTTTCTTCTATATATGAAACCCCTGCATGGGGCTTTAATGGTTCCCCTTTTTACAATGCATGTGCATTAATTGAAACTTCTAAGAGTCCAAAAGGTTTACTTTCAGGGTTTTTTAAAATTGAAGAAAAGTTGGGTCGTTTTAGAAACTCGATCAATGGATATAGCGCAAGACAGATTGATTTAGACCTCCTTTTTTATGAAGATAATATTGTTTCTTTGAAAGACATAAAGATTCCTCATCCAAGGCTGCATTTAAGAAATTTTGTATTAGTTCCTTTGGTTGAAATTGCTCCCCAATGGTTTCACCCAATTTTAAAAAAAACAACTTTGGAGCTTTTGCAGAAAAGTACCGATAAAGATGTATTAGAAAAACTTCCTTTTAAAAAGTGGAGACCTCCAATTTTTGATACTTTTTCATACATAATCATAGAGGGTAATATTGGTGTTGGAAAAACTACTTTAGCCCAAAAGATAGCTTCTGATTACAAGCTTTCTTTCCTCAAAGAATCCTTTGCTGAAAATCCTTATTTAGAAAAATTTTACAATGATCCAGTAAGTTATTCATTACCTGTAGAGCAGTTTTTTTTAAAAGACCGTATGAAACAAACAGATGCCTTTTGGAATCAAAATAAAGATAAGACAGTTTCGGACTTCAATATTGAAAAGTCATTAATTTTTGCAAGGAAAAATTTAAATGATTTGGATTTTAAAGCATACAAACGAGAATTTAATAAGATCTATCCAAATCCTAAACTACCTGATATTATGGTTTATCTTCACAATGATATTGAAATTTTAAAAGGTCATATAAAAAAACGAGGGCGTTATTTTGAACAAAATATCAAAAATGAGTATTTAGAACAAATTGAATTGGGTTACAAGCAATTTATTAAATCAGATTTGCCATACCCCGTGATTTCAATTCATACTAAAAATTTGAATTTTGAAACGAATGAGGCTGACTACCAAGCCTTATTAAGGATAATATTTAATGCTTCATTTTAGTAAAGAAATCCCAAAGAACTAAACCAGCAGTTACACTTATATTTAAGGAATGCTTGGTTCCAAATTGTGGAATTTCCAACGTTTGACCACAGGTGTTGATAACTTCTTGAGAAACACCTCTTACTTCATTACCTAAAACAAAGGCGTACTCTGTATTTTTTTTGGGTTGAAATTTATTTAAAATCATTGATTTTTCTGTTTGTTCGATAGCCCAAACAGACACACCATTATTTTGAAGTTTTTCAATAATTTCTAGAACTGTTTTGGAATATTCCCAGGCTACACTGTCTGTTGCACCAAGGGCAGTTTTATGAATATCTCGGTGGGGTGGGGTTGCGGTAATACCACACAGATAAATTTTTTTAATCAAAAAAGCATCAGCAGAACGAAAAACCGAACCAATATTATTTAAGCTGCGAATATCATCTAAAATAAGATTAAGTGGGGTTTTAGAAGCCTTTTTAAATTCATCAATTGTCTTTCGTTCTAGTTCTTCGTTTTTAAGTTTTCTCATAAGTTGTTAGAAAAAACAAAAGTACACACTCTAATTTTTCCTCAGCTATTTGCATCTTTGTTTTTTATCGGAGCATAAATTTTAAATACATTAGTAAAAACCGAAATTATTGTGGCAAAATCTGCAAAAGAGACTCCATTAATGAAACAGTATAACCGCATCAAGGCGAAATACCCTGATGCATTGTTGCTTTTCCGTGTAGGCGATTTTTATGAGACTTTTGGATCAGATGCAGTCAAAGCCTCTGGAATTTTGGGAATAATACTAACTAAAAGAGGGGCGGGGAGTACAAGTGAAACCGCACTGGCTGGATTTCCTCACCACTCTATAAACAACTATTTGCCCAAATTGGTAAAAGCGGGTTGTCGAGTTGCCATCTGTGACCAGTTGGAAGATCCAAAAATGACCAAAAAGATAGTTAAAAGAGGTGTAACCGAACTTATCACTCCAGGGGTTTCCCTTCACGATGAAGTTCTTGACCAAAAAAAACACAATTATTTAGCTTCTGTTTTTTTTAATAAAATTTGGGGAATTTCTTTTCTTGATATATCTACTGGAGATTATTGGATTGCTCAGGGCAATGCAGAGCAAATAGAACAACTTCTCCAAAGCTTTGCTCCAAGCGAGGTGCTTGTTCCCAAGCCTATAAAGAAGTTATTTAATGAGCAATTTGGGAGTTTATTCCATTGTTTCTTTATGAACGATTGGGCTTTTGAGGAGAGTACTGCAAAAGAAAAAATGATCTCTCATTTTCAAACTAATTCACTCTCGGGTTTTGGGATTCAAGATTATACAGTTGGTATATCTGCTGCGGGTGCTGTTTTGCACTATTTGTCAGATACACATCATCATAAATTAAAACACATTAGTCATATTCGTCCTATTGTTCAAGATCACTATGTATGGTTGGACCGGTTTACTCAGCGTAATCTGGAATTATTTCAATCGACCTATCCGGAAGGAATTCCTCTGATCAATATTATCGATCAAACTAGCACAGCTATGGGCGCTCGCTTACTAAGACAATGGTTAGCATTTCCTTTAAAGGAAAAGTCGCAAATTGAATTTCGACATGAAATTGTTCAAGATTTTATATCACAAGAAAAGCAGTTGGATATTACCAAACAATCATTATCTCAAATTGTTGATATGGAACGAGTTATCGCTAAAATTGCAACAGAGAAAATCAGTCCTCGTTCATTAAATCAATTGGGAGATTCACTCGGGACTATACATCAACTAAAAGAGAGTTTAAAGAAATCAGCAAATAAGACCTTAAAGCGACAAGTAAATTATCTTCCAGATACCAGTCCTGTTAAAAAACTTATCGATATAACTCTAGATCCTGACGCTCCTGTTTTGGTTTCTAAGGGACAAGTAATAGTAGCAGGATTTTCCAACGAGTTAGATGGTTTAAGAAGTTTAAGAGATACTTCACAATCGCATTTAAATGATATGCTAGCTAGAGAAACGGAACGAACTCAAATACCGTCCTTAAAAATTGCCTTTAACAATGTTTTTGGATATTATATAGAGGTAAGAAACACACATAAAGATAAGGTACCAGAAGACTGGACAAGAAAACAGACTTTGGTTAATGCAGAACGCTACATAACAGAGGAATTAAAAATATTTGAATCGGAGATTTTACAGGCTGATCAGAGAATACAAGTATTGGAGCAACGGTTATTTATTGATTTAATTCAAAAACTTCAGATCGATCTGGAAATCTTAAAACAGAATGCCGAAACGATCGCTCAATGGGATGTTTTAAGCTGTTTTGCCAACACAGCCATAAAACACAATTACTGTTGCCCAGAGTGGACATCAAACACCACTCTTAACCTTAAGGGAGCACGTCACCCAGTAATAGAACAACAACTTAAACCGGGGAGCCCCTACATTGCGAATGATCTTGTGATTGATCAGGATTCACAGCAAATTCTGATGATAACAGGACCCAATATGTCAGGTAAATCAGCATTACTTAGACAAACGGCTTTAATCTCACTTATGGCTCAAATTGGAAGTTTTGTTCCAGCAACCAAAGCAAAATTGAGTATAGTCGATAAAATATTTACTCGGGTGGGAGCTAGTGACAATATTTCTCAGGGGGCTTCTACCTTCATGGTAGAAATGAATGAAACTGCTTCAATTTTAAATAATATTTCTGAACGAAGTCTAGTGCTTCTTGATGAAATTGGAAGAGGTACGAGTACATATGATGGCATCTCTATTGCATGGGCAATAGCGGAATATTTACATGAACATCCTTACCGTCCTAAAGTTTTATTTGCCACCCATTACCATGAGTTGAACGACATGACTAAATATTTCCCAAGGATTGAAAATTATAATGTATCGATCAAAGAATCTAAAGACACAGTTTTATTCTTACGTAAACTCATTCCTGGAGGAAGTGCTCATAGTTTCGGAATACACGTAGCCAAAATGGCTGGGATGCCCCAACATGTTTTACATACAGCAAAACAAAAACTCAAGAATTTAGAATCTACACATGCTTCCTCAACTAAAAAAAATAAACTGGAAATTGTAGAAAAAGAGAACATGCAATTGAGCTTTTTCAAGTTAGATGACCCGATTTTAGAAGCTTTACGCGATGAAATTACAGCACTTGATATAGACACTTTAACTCCGGTAGAAGCATTGATGCAACTTAATCAAATCAAGCGTCGTTTAAGTCAAAAAAAAGAAAACAATTAGCTTGTCATATGATATTAATATAAGGTATTCAATGCTTATAATATTTCTATAATTTCATTTGGAAAAGCTATCATTTCATGACACAAAAAATTAAATTTTATTTTACATTTGCAAACCACAATGCGAAAGTAGCTCAGGGGTAGAGCATCACCTTGCCAAGGTGAGGGTCGCGGGTTCAAATCCCGTCTTTCGCTCTGTCGTTAGCTCGGATGGTGGAATTGGTAGACACGTTGGACTTAAAATCCAATGACCATTGCGGTCGTGCGGGTTCAAGTCCCGCTCCGAGTACAAAAAGGGAGAAGTTTTAATAACATTTCCCTTTTTTTATTTTGAAATAAGTTAAACTATTTGGTAAAAATCTGAGAGTCTTATCAATATGTATTAGATGGTTATAAATCAATTTTCTTCAGCCATTTTAGCTTGATAAAGAGCAATTTCCTGTGCAAGTTCAGTCGGATCTAGGTAACATTTAGTTCCTATGATTTTATCACCATCCCATTGCCACCAACAGTGAAAAGTATTTTTTTGAACATCACCTGTTATTCTTGACTTACCTGACCAGTCAGACCAATGGTTAGTATATATATCACCGTTATTATAATACATAGTAGTTATCATAGGATCAATATGTTTTAAATCATCGAATAGTACTGTATGAAAATTATAACCTTCGATAATTTCATCTGTGGTATATTCAACATTATTAAAAAAATGAGTTCCATCAGCAGTAAAATACTCTTTTGCCATATCAAAATTACCATCTTGATATGCTTGAGCTAATTTACGAACAACATCAGATTTTTCATCACTTTGATTAATTGTTCCACTCCATGGTGCAGCATCAATCTCTATATTTTGACATGAAATTAACAGTGTACTAAAAAATAAAAGGGTAAAGAAGTATTTCATAATTAATTAATTTTGGTTAAAATCAAATATAACTAAAAATTTTACCTGAATAGTAATTCATTTTCAAGTGTGAAAAATATTTTAAAACTAGGGAAAGTTTAAAATTTATTAATGATTTTTGAGTATTCGATTTCTTTAAAAGATTCTATGATCATGTCTGCGTCAGTATAATCCTGATTTTTAGAATGTAAACCCTTAAATCCAACACAAAAAAGACCAGCAGACTTCGCTGCTCGAATACCATTTGTAGAATCTTCAATTACAAAACAACTCTCTTTCGAAAATCCAGTAGCTTCAGTAGCATTAATAAATATTTCAGGATGCGGTTTAGAAGCCCTTAAATCTGCACCACTAAGCTTGCGAATAAAATAAGGATCTAAATCAAATTTTTTAAAAATCAGATTGATATTATCCATTGATGCAGAGGATGCCAAAACCAAATTTAATCCGGATTTATAATAATCTTTAATTAATTCAAGGACACCTTCAATTAGTTGAAATTCCTGATTTTTATCAAATATGAGCTTAAAGTATTTTCGTTTTCGATTTATTAGTATCTCAACTTTACCTTTGAGATTAAATAAATCACATAGTTTTTCGCAGATGGCTTGAGTTGACTGTCCAGTGAATGACTCATATAGTTTGTTTGAAACTTCAAGACTAAAGTCATCAAACATTTTTTGGTAGGCTTTTCGATGTAGAGGTTCGCTATCAACTATTACTCCATCCATATCAAAAATTACGGCTTTTAACATATTTAAAAAATTAAAGACCATTAATCTCTTTATCCAGCCACTCTAATCGATTGACAGTCCAATCTTTTAAATAATTGATTTCATCATCAAAACTGTTACCGATATAATCATTAGGCCAAACATATTCCCCCAAGACTGACCATTTAGAAAAATTATTTTTTGCGGCATTGCTTATTTTTAAATTTTCTTCAAGTAAGTTAATCCTTTGAAGTATTTCACTAGTTGAAAACAAGTTTTCCCTCAGATTATTCCAACGTTCTTTTAGACCTGATACAAATGCGGGATCCTCCATGAATCTGCTCCACCAATAGGGAACAAGCCATGTATCGTCTGGACAAACCTCATTAAAGCGATAAATCCACCCTTCTGGTGATGATCCAGTACAATAATTTACATTTCCAAAAGCTAAGTTGAAATCCCAAATTGGCCCCATTTTTAATTTTTCACCTTTATCTTTGTGCATAAAAGTACTCAGCCTTAAGCCGTCTGGATTTTTTGAAATTTCGTTGAGTATAAAAAAATCAATAAAACTTTCTAAGTCAATGTAGTTTTTATAGCCAGTTTCTTCGGAGTTAAATTCCTCTGAAGCTAGAGCATTTTCAAAATCATGGATGTAGTTTTGGATATATTCTTTTTGATCATTATCAATATCATCTGCATCAGGATATTCGTATAGGAAAAAAGTATTTTTGTTCTGACCAAGAATTCCACTAGGTGTATATTTAGAACTAAACGAAAAGGATTCGTCATACCACTCGCCATCACCGGTTGGCTTATCAATTTTTAAAATATACCCCCCACTTATATCTTCTTCCTTATTTTTACTAATTGCCACTCGATTTTTATCCCTTTTTATTTTTTCCATTAAAACGTAGGTGCCAAGAAAAGATTCATTGATTTCAAGCTCATATAAAGAAGTTCGAGTTGCATATTGTCCAATTGCATTTGATAGATCGTAAATCAAAACATTACGAATCAATGATTTATCGCTATATGGACCATATATAAATCCAATCTTCTTCTTCAGGGAATCCACCTAATGATACATCAAGGTCTTCACCATTTTCATCCCATGTTTCAAAGCCATAAGATTTTTTGTCAAACATCTGTGATGATGACCCTCTTATTTCGATTCCAATTTTATGCACTTCAATAAGAGAATCCCCCTTTTTGATTTGAAGATCTGCACTTACTTTTGGTTCATCTACTATAAAATTACCATTTGTGCTTATTGAAATCAACTGGAGTGAATTAATAGAGGATTCATACATAAAACCTTCTTCCTCAACCTTTTCCTGATTTTCAGGACTTGAGCACCCAACCAAAAATAAAAAGATAAAAATTGATTTAATTTTCATTTAAAAAAAGTTAACGACGATGAAAATGATCTGAAATAAAGGAAAGCACATTAGGAAGAGCAGTTCTCCAATAAGTCCATGAATGGCCTCCGTCTCGAATCCTAAATTCATGATTAACTTTTTTATCTCTCATTTTTATGTGCATATGACTATTTCCTTCGTACAAAAAATCATCATCTCCACAATCAATATACCATCGAACAGTATTAAGATCCTTAGTATCCATTTGGTCAATAATTCTTAAAGGATTATTTGTGTTGAGGAAGTCTTCAAGATTTTTTTTATCAAATTTAATATTTTCACGATCTGCGATTTGTTGCATTTCATCAAGATTTTTTGGACCCATCCAAGCACTTAAAGGGGCTGCTGAAGAAAATAAATCTGGACGATGGAGTGCGTAGAGAAAGGATCCACCACCCCCCATAGAAAGGCCTGATATCGCCCTAAATTGTTTTTCTTTTTTAATTCGAAAGCGTTCTTCAACATGAGGCATAAATTCTTCAAAGAAAAAATCTTCATAATTCCATTTTCCAGAAATTGAATTTGTATACCCAGGTAAACCTGTATCAGCATCAGGCATTACAATTATCATAGAAGTCGCTTCTCCACTAATTATTGCTTTGTCAGCTATATGAAGTACTTCTCCAAATTGAACCCATCCTGTATGGTCGTCAGTATATCCATGTAAAAGATATAATACAGGGTAACTCCTAGTTGAATTTTGATAATCAGGAGGTAAGTATACTGCAAATTTGCGTTCACTTTTTAAAATTTTACTATTTAAAGAAAGATCATCCATAACCTTTCCA
>JAQWNZ010000036.1 GCA_029246125.1 Flavobacteriaceae bacterium | reverse complement strand
GGTTTTTGGGCGATAATATCCTTAAGAACAGATTTAATAGGCTTAGGTTCGTATTTTTCTTTAGAATCACTCATTTTTGGTGGGTATTTTGTTGATTATGGGTCTTATATAATGGAAGCTTCGCTCCTGATGATAAAGGACTAATTTTTCTGAATCCAAGTGTTTGATCTTTTTGACCCATTTATTCCAAGGTGAGGTAAATTGGAGAAAGAATTCTTCATTATCTTTTAAGATTTGAAATGAAACAGCACTTTTAGAAGTTTTAAAACCTCCATCAATTTGTGGAGCTACTTTTTTGTAGAATCCCTTATTGTTTTTAGTTGAATAAAAATCAAAAAGTAAACTGCTTTGTTTACTCTTGAAGGTTTCATTTTCTTGTTGAACAAATTCAATTTGCCAATAGCCGTCGATTTGATCAAGTTCAACTGTGGGTTCTGCTTGGCATCCTAAAAGTATCAAAAATCCAATAAGAACACTAAATGCTTTCAATGTTTACAGTTTAAAGATTTGATAGCTAGATTTCGTATTTATTAAAGCGTTTAAGGTACGATCTTCATGCGTATCTGTAATAAAAATTTGTCCAAAATCTTTTTGATCAACTAATGAAATAATCTGAGAGACTCTTTTCTGATCGAGTTTGTCAAAAGCATCATCAAGAAGTAAAATTGGAGCTCCTCCAGTTTCCGACTTTAAAAAGTCAAACTGTGCTAATTTCAAAGCCACTAAAAAGGTTTTTTGTTGCCCTTGGCTTCCGAATTTTTTAATTGGTTGACCTTCTTTTAGAAAAAGGATATCGTCTTTATGAACACCCACACTAGTGTATTGAACGATCCGATCTTTTCCCAAGCTTGTTTGCAACAAAGTATTATGAGTCTTAAAGTATAATTGACTTTCGTATTCTAGAGTTACAAATTCTTCCACACTACTTATCTCATGATATCGTGATTTGAAAATAGGAATAAAGGCCTCCATAAAAGCTTTTCGTTTTTCGAATATGGGAGTGCTTCTTTTCACCATTTGCTCATTGTAAACTTCGAGTGTGCCTTCATCAAAGGTCTGATTTGAAGCAAAGTACTTCAATAACGCATTGCGCTGTGAAAGAATTTTATTGTACTCTAATAGATTTTGCAAGTATAATGTATCGGTTTGTCCAATAACTCCATCAACAAACTTTCTTCGCGTACTGCTTCCTTCTGAGATAAGGTCACGATCAAAAGGAGAAATAATTACCGTAGGAATCAGTCCGATATGGTCTGCTATCTTGTTATAAGCCTTACCATTTCTTTTCACAATTTTTTTCTGTCCCTTTTTCAAAGAACAAATTATTTTTTCTTCTCTATTATCTTTTTCAAAACGACCTTCAATCACAAAAAACTCTTTCCCAATTTGAATGTTTTGAACCGCTATTGGATTAAAATAGCTTTTCCCAAGTGCTAGGTGATAAATTGAGTCTAAAATTGTAGATTTTCCAACACCGTTATCGCCCACAAAGCAATTGATTTTTGGGTTTAGATCAAAAGTTTTAGAACCAATGTTCTTATATTGACTAAGTGTTAGTTGTTTTAAAATCATGAACTGCAAAAATAATAACTTAGAAGCTAGGTTTTAGCTTTTTGAATTAGAATAAAAAGACTAATTTTATGCGCTTAATTTAATTAACATGGCTACATATAAAAAACGAGGTGCAAAAAAATCAATTACTTCTAGTAAGGAGAATGAAGCCGTTCAAGACAGTACCACTGCAGAGGTATTCGAAACTTTAGATACTACGGCGAATAAAACTGAAGAGTGGGTTGTAAGGTATCAAAATGTTATTTTAAGTTTTATCGGTCTTATTGCTATTGGAGTTTTAGGCTATTTAGGTTATACTAATTTTATTATTAAGCCAAAAGCTAGGGAGGCAGTAAGTGAGCTAAATCAAGCCCAATATTATTTTGAATTGGCAGTTAATAGTTTAAATTCTGATTCCCTTTATCGGAGAGCCTTAGTCGGGGGAGAAGGAAAGTATGGGTTTTTAGATATTATTGAAAACTATAAGGGAACTTCAGCTGCTAAGCTTGCTACATACAGTGCTGGAATGGCATATCTCAATTTAAATGAGTACGAAAATGCCATTACCTACCTCGATAAATTTAGTGCTGATGATATTTTATTGAGTGCTCTTGCAAAAGGCGCTATTGGAGATGCCTATGCACAACTGGGTCAGATAGAAGATGCTTATGCATATTACCTTGAGGCTTCTAAAGCTAGTGAAAACACGTACTCTACTCCTAAATATTTATATAAAGCAGCCATGTTAGGTGCTGAAAATGGAAAAATTAAACAAGCAATATCCTTTTTAGAGCGTATTGAAAAGGAATATCCAAAAGCGGAAGAAGCTAAATGGGTTGCCGTCCAAAAAGGCAAACTAGAACACATGAATCCCTAAAGAGATGGCTAATGCCAATCACAACCTTTCCGATTACGATTTAGATGCTGTCCCCGATGGTAGTCCTTTTAAAATTCACTTAGTTGTTTCTCAATGGAACAATAGCATTACCACAGCATTGTGTAGTGGTGCAATGGAAACACTAAAAAGGCACAATGTTAAAGATTCGAACATTAAAATTTGGAAAGTTCCTGGAAGTTTTGAATTGATTTATGGAGCCAAAAAGGCACAATCATATAATCCTGATGCAGTAATTGTAATAGGTAGTTTGATTAAAGGAGAAACTCAACATTTTGATTTTGTATGTCAAGCTGTTTCTCAAGGCGTAAAAGATTTGAATTTAGTTTCAGATGTACCAGTTATTTTTTGTGTTTTAACTGACAACACCCTTCAACAAGCGAAAGAAAGAAGCGGTGGGAAATGTGGAAATAAAGGGACTGAAGCAGCAGTAACTGCACTTCAGATGAGTAGGCTTCGAGCAATTCAATAAGAGAACTTTCTCTAACTTCAATACTAATATTTTCATCCCTTTCTCGTATTTTTGATATATGTTAAAGTCAAATTTATTTAAACTGCGAAAAAACAGACGATATAATTATACCCCCCGATATTATAAAGGTAAAGGGGATGGAAATCTATACGAATTCGATTCCAAATTTTCAAAATATCGAGATATTTATAACACCAATGACATGGGTCAGCAATGGAAAGAGGCCCGAATGCAAATGAGGACAAGAAAGAACAAATCTCTTTCTTTACGATTGCTTAGTATTATTTTGGTTCTGTTTTTTTTAGCATTCTATATCTTGGATTTTGACCTCAGTCTTTTTATTCCAAAAAATTAATGTCTTCTAAAATTTCGCTTTTACCGGACCACGTTGCAAATCAGATTGCAGCAGGTGAAGTTATTCAAAGACCTGCTTCTGTTGTTAAAGAATTACTTGAAAACGCAGTAGATGCCAAGGCGAGTACCATACAGTTAATAATAAAAAATGCAGGAAAGACCTTGGTTCAGGTAATCGATGATGGTGAGGGTATGAGTAATGTGGATCTTCGTTTAGCTTTTGAACGTCACGCAACCTCAAAGATTAATTTAGCCGAGGATTTATTTGGATTGACAACTAAAGGATTTCGAGGGGAAGCACTTGCTTCAATTGCTGCCATAGCACATGTAGAAACTTATACAAGAACTAATAAAGAAGAGGTCTCGCATAGTTTAAAAATTGAAGGAAGTAAGGTGGTCGATCAATCCATATCTACTATGCCTCAAGGGACTTCTATATCAGTAAAAAGTCTTTTTTATAACATACCTGCGCGAAGAAATTTCCTAAAGTCTGACCAAGTAGAATTACGCCATGTAATTGATGAATTTCATCGAGTCGTACTTGCCCATCCTGGGATTAAATTTCTTTTTTTTAACAATGAAAATGAATTATTTGATTTGCCCATTTCAGGTTTAAAACAACGTATATCAACTATTTTTGGAACTAAATGGGATACTCAACTTATACCCGTAAAAGAAAAGACCTCATTGGCTGATATAAAAGGTTTTGTAGTTAAGCCTGATTTTGCAAATAAAACAAGAGGTAAACAGTTTTTTTTCGTTAATGATCGATTTATAAAGAGTCCTTTTTTGCATCATGCTGTAAATGCAGCATTCGAGGGGCTCTTGAGACCTGGATATCAGCCGGGTTATTTTCTATATCTTCAAGTTGATCCAAAATCTATAGACATTAATATTCATCCTACAAAAACAGAGGTAAAGTTTGAGGAGGAACAAAATTTGTATGCAATATTAAGAGCCGCTGTTAAACACAGTCTTGGAATTTTTCAGGTCATGCCTACTTTGGATTTTGAACAAAATTCATTTTTGGAAGTACCTTATGCCTTTAAAGAGAAATCAGCCGTTATACCACCCATAGAAATTGACTCGAATTTTAACCCCTTTAAGAACGATTCCAATTCTAATTCTAGCTCATTTTCCACTGGAAATGATGCTCAACGTGAGGAATTGTATAGTGGAATACAGCAAAAAGAGATTTCTTCTTTAAATCTCTCACAAGAATCTTTAATGGAGATTTCTGAAAGTCCTAAGGTTTTTCAGTTATTTTCAAAATATATTGTATGCACCTTAAAAACACATATGCTTGTTATTGATCAAAGGCGTGCACACCAACGAGTTTTATATGAAAGATTCCTCAATGCAATCACTAACAAAAAGGGGATTAGCCAGCAATTGCTTTTTCCGATGGAATTGAAACTAAATGCTCAGCAATTAAATCAATTTGAATACGTAGAAGCAGCTCTTGAAATATTGGGCTTTCAATTAACTTTAATAAAGGAAAAAACGTTAGTTATTAAAGGAGCTCCGGATCACTGCCCAGCTTCTAAAATTGAAGGAGTCATCGAAACTCTTTTATCTGAAAGTGAAGCTGAGTCCAGCTCGGAACATTTCAGTCATGCTGATCAAGTTGCAAAGACGATGGCAAAGAGTTTAGCTATCAAAGCTGGAAAGTATATGGATGTCAAAGAACAGCAAGCCTTACTCGACGATTTTTTTGGGTGTAAGGAAACCTCAGTGTCCCCATTTAATCGTCAGATTTTTATTACTTTAGAAAAGAAAGAGATAGAACAAAAGTTAAATTAATGCAAAACCTAACGAATACAGTAAAACATCTCTTAATCATCAATGTGATTTTCTTTATCGCAACCCTAACTTTTGGTGATGCTGTTTTTGACTTATTTGCACTGCATTATCCCTCCAACCCAAAATTTCAGTTTTGGCAGCCTTTAACTCATATGTTTATGCATGGAGATTTGGGACATATTTTCTTCAATATGTTCGCGCTTTATATGTTTGGTATTCCAATTGAGCAAATGTGGGGGCGAAACAAATTTATTTTCTTTTACCTCTCTACAGGATTTGGCGCTGCTGCATTACAGCTTGGATTGTATTATTATCAGATAAGTGAGATAACTGAGTTGCTTATTTCTGGAGGACAAACTGGAAATCAGATCACTACTTTTTTTGAAACTCGAGATATTTCCTATTCACTAATTGAACAAATAGGAAGAGAAAAACTTCTCTCTGTTTTATCTGCTTTTAATTCAGTAATGGTAGGAGCCTCTGGTGCACTGTATGGAATCTTGGTAGCTTTTGCTTTTTTATTTCCAAATGCACGTTTGATGTTATTGTTTCCTCCAATTCCCATTAAAGCTAAGGTTCTCGTTCCTTTACTTATTTTAGGAGATTTATTTTTTGGATTTACTTCATACTCCATTGGGCCTATAGCCCATTTTGCACATCTTGGAGGAGCCATAACAGGTTTGATGATGATGTGGTACTGGAAAAAAAATCAATTTGATCAAAACCGTTGGGATTGATGAATTTTAAAGATCAATTGGCCTACCGGTTTAAGCAATTAAATCAAGCTGAAAAGTTAATACTTGTAAATGTAGCTTGCTTTGTAATGCCCTTATTTATAAGAACTGTTTTTTACCTCTTTAATATCCCCTCTGGAGTGTTTGTTGGATGGTTTGAGTTATCGGCTGATTGGGGAGATTTGATCTTTAAGCCATGGACAATTTTGACCTATAGCTTTATGCATTCTGGATTTTTTCATCTTTTTTGGAATATGTATTTGCTTTATTTTACTTCACGCTTGTTTCTCAATATTTTCCCTGCAAGGACGTTTTTTAACGTCTATTTTCTTGGAGTGATTTTAGGGGGGGTTACATTTCTAATAAGTTATTCTATTTTTCCTGCGTTTCAAAATTCTTCTCCAATCATGGTTGGGGCTTCGGCAGGAGTAATGGCGACTTTTATTTTTATCGCCAATTACTCACCAGACTTTGAGGTTCGATTAATTTTTTTCAATGTTAAACTCCGTTATTTAGCTATTGCCTTTATCTTACTTGACATAATTCAAATTCCCTACGGTAATGCAGGTGGGCATTTAGCACATCTAGGAGGTGCCGCTCTTGGTTATTTTTATTTTCTAAGATTAAATCAAGGGACTGATATTGGTCTGCCTTTGGAAGAGTTAAGTAATCGATTATTGAATTTGTTTAAAAAGCAATCTAATTTGAAAACGGTATATAAAAATAAATCTAATGCTGTATCAAAAAAGAAAGAATCTAATGAAGATTTAGATCAAAAGAAAATTGATGCTATCTTGGATAAAATTAGCAAATCAGGTTATGATAGTCTTTCTCAAAAAGAAAAAGACTTTCTTTTTCGGGCAGGTAAAAATAATTAAGTGAGAACTGGAAGGAAAAAGACTTCGTTTCTGTTTAAGTTACTCTTAACAACTAATTTTATTTGTTTAATGCTCCAACTATTTGGTATGGGCGCTTTGGGGAATTTTATCAACATCCCACTGATTTCATTAGGTGTTCCACTCCTGTGTATTATAAATTTTATTTTTTTTGTTTTTTGGCTTCTTCGTTTTAGATGGCCTGTTTTTCTTTTTTTTGGCACCCTGTTAGTCAGTTTTCAAGAATTGAAATTATTTTATCAACCTGAAAATAATGGGATCTCAATCTCAAGCGGTCTAAAAGTAATGAGTTATAATGTGCGTTCCTTTAATCGTTTTAAATGGCTTGAAGAAACGGCAGTATCCTCTTTAATAGAGACTTTCGTCAATCAAAGTGAAGCAGATGTCATTTGCATACAAGAGTTTGCTTTAAATGAGGCTCCAAAATTCGAAAATTATCCCTACCAAATTTTTAAACCCTATATAGAAGATGGTACAATTGGATCCTGTATTGTATCTAAATACCCCTTAATTAAATCAAAAGTTATTTCATTTAAGGAATCATTAAATGGAGGCATGCAAACCGATTTAATATGGCAAAAGGATACTTTAAGACTTTACAACTTACATTTTGAATCTTTTCGACTTGATCGCACGGATAGCTTAATTAGCTCCAATTACTCTGAAAAAATAAGAATAAAGCTACAAAATGTTTTTAATATTCAATATCAACAAGTCATTGAGTTTAATAGCTTGTCAGAGTCTAATCCATATCCAGAAATTATTTGCACAGATCTTAATAATAATGCTTTTTCTAGACCATATAGTGAAATTCAGAGGTCACGAGTAGATGCTTTTCTAGATAAAGGAACTGGTTTTGGAGCTACCTATAATTTTTCATTTATACCTATGCGAATTGACTTCATCTTTGTCTCACCAGAACTGAAAATCATTGATTTTGAAACCCATACAGTTAAATTATCTGACCACAAACCTATTTCAGTTAGGTTGAAAAAAAATTAGGGTATAATTGATTTTTGGTTTTTTAGATAAGTACTGCTTTCGGGCCCCAGATTAAAAAGTACATCCAAAATACTTAAATTACTCTGAAATCCATATTTATTACCAAAAACTTGAGTGTAAGGTTCATTTTTCCAGTCAACTTTTTTTTTCGAATCAATTAAAGTTTCCATTTTTTTATGCTCATTTATATTCCATTTTACCAATTCATAAGATAAGGGTGAGTCAATCAGTTCGATTATTTTAAGTAAAATCTCAAGATTGAAGTGCATTAAATAAGTTATTTTTTTTTTATAGAATGGAGCCAGGTCTCTTTCGTAAAACTCAAAGTATGGAGAAGATTGATAAGCTGAACAAATAGATTTCCAATGTTGTTTTTGCCACGAGATCTCATTAGCAATACAAACCTCCATCTCTTTTTGAAGAGTGCTTCTTTTAGTGTGTTTTACAGGAATGGTGAGATTTAGTTTACCATTCGCTCCATAAATTTCGCTCCTGTTTCTAATAGTTTGTTTTTGGAAGTGAGAATCCGTCACGAAATAAACTTTGTTTTGGGTTAAAATCCAGCTACAGTAGAATACATTTGGAATGTATGCTGGAGAAACTACTGGAATCATACCACTTTCTTAGATTTTCTTTTACGAAGGAAAATAATCCCTTGCCAGATGAAAATAATTCCCACAAAATATGGGAAATATGAAAAACGTTCGCCAGGACCATCAACTGTTGTAAATACCCGATCCCAGCGAATCCTCCAGTTTTTTATTCCATCGTTGATACCTTTAATGCTAAACCAAATAAAGATTGGTTTACCAACGATATGGTCATCAGGCACAAAACCCCAAAATCTACTGTCCTCAGATCGATGTCTATTATCTCCCATCATCCAATAATAATCTTTTTGGAAGGTGTAGTTTGAAGTAGGCTTTCTATTAATAAGGATTTCAGTTGGTGTAATTTCCAATTCATTCAATTCGTAGTCTGTGATGATTTTTTTGTAAAGAGGAAGATTGGTTCGATCTAATTTGACTGTCATTCCTTTCCTTGGGATAAGAAGTGGTCCAAAATTATCTTCGTTCCAATCGAAGGGTAACCTATTAGGAAAAAATGATTCGTTAGGCACTTTATTTTTAGTTATACGCTGAGTAACACTATCAATCCCTGGAAGAGCTCTCAAAACAACCGCTTCTTTAAGAGTCAAAGTCATGTCTTTTTTAGTCTCAAGTAACTCACTAACCCTTAATCCAAGTTTACGAACAAGTTTATTAGGTAGCCCCTTAGCATCAGTAAAGACAAAAAAATTATCAGTAGAGTTGCCTGAAGTTCTAAAGATATATGGAAGGAGTTGTCTGTAGCTAGTTTCTGTAATATTTTCAATCTTATATTTCCGATAGAAAGATTCAAACCCTTTGGATAAAAGCTTTTTGGAGGAGACTCCTTTTTTTGCATAAGCACTATGACTGAATTGGATATTTGTTCTACTTGAATAGCTATTTTTTTGACCATTGGTATGAACAAATCCATCAATTATTTCAAGGGTATCCCCAGGTATTCCAACACATCGCTTTACATAGTTTGATTTTTTATCGATCGGTTTATCAACTCTTTTTTCCTTTACGAAAAATTGCCGTACGGTATCAGCTGGCCAACTGAACACGACGATGTCGTTACGTTTAATTCTTTTAAGTGCGGGGAGCCTAAAGTAAGGGAGTTGAGGTTTCTTTAAATAAGAACGCACTTTAAGTAAGGGTATGGTATCGTGAACCATTGGAACAGATACTGCTGTCATTGGAACTCTAGCACCATAATGAAATTTACTTACAAATAGAAAATCGCCAATAAGTAATGATTTTTCAAGTGATCCAGTAGGTATAATGTATGGTTGAATAAAATAATTATGGACTATTGTTGCAGCAACTATCGCAAAAAGAATAGAGCTTATCGTCTCGCCTAGTCCTGTTCTGGGTTTTAGACTTCTGTCCGAAATATAGTTTAGTTTATTACTATAGTTCAAGCTGTAAATACTTAATCCAAAAGTCAATAATACCAGAAGGGTGTCTATCATTTTATTTTTCCCAAAACATCTTATGGTCTCTACCCAGATAACACCAAAAAGAATTAAATTAATAGTTGGAATAAAAAGTAATATAACCCACCATTTAGGGCGTCCAATAATCTTCATTAGAACTATAGCATTGAAGATAGGTATTGCTGCCTGCCATTTCTTATAGCCTGCGGCAATATAAAGCTTCCAAGTGCCTAGAAAATGTATAACTTGGAGTGCTAAAGCAAAAAGAATCCATTGTGTCAGTGACATGGTTTTAGGATTTTTATCAAAGATAAGGTGTTCACTTCAATGAGCTATAGGTTTATGAAATATTTAAAACATCATTCATACTAAAAATACCTTGTTTTCCAACAAGCCACTCTGAGGCAATAATTGCACCTAAAGCAAAGCCGTCTCGATTAAATGCTTCATGTTTTAGACTGATTTCATCAATAGATGAGGTGTATTTTATGGAATGAATTCCGGGAACTTTGCCTTGTCTTATGGATTTAATATTGAGTTTATTTTTAGAAGTACCCTTAAGCTCCCATTCTTTTAGATCAGATTCTTTCAATATAGTCTCTGCTAGAGAAAGTGCAGTCCCACTAGGAGCATCAAGTTTGTGAATATGATGTATTTCTTCAAGCGAAGGATGATAATTTACTTGATGAGGCTTCATTAGTTTTGCAGCAATAGCATTCATTTTAAAAAATAGATTGACGCCAATGCTGAAGTTAGAAGCATATAAAAAACCTGATTTTTGAATGTTGCAAAAAGTAACTATATCATGATAATTTTCTAGCCAACCCGTTGTACCACAAACTACAGGGATTTGTTTTTTAAGGGCTGATTTAATATTCTCTACTGCAGCTTTTGGAACACTGAAATTGATTGCAATATTTGCTTGAGATAAATTTCCCCGAATTTCCTCTTTATCTTTTATGTAGACAATTTCATGGGCTCTATCCACAGCAAATTTTTCGATTGCCTTTCCCATTCTTCCGTAGCCTAAAAGTGCGATTTTCATTTGGTCATTTTTTAAAATCTTAAAGCCAATCGAATTCCTCTTTGTTGTTCATCAAAAATTAGATCAGGGTTTATACTTAGGTCTTCATTGACATTAAACTGAAGTAAATGAGCACTTACATTTGCTTCTAAAATATTAAGCATATAAGAAGCTGCTAAAAAGAGCATGGCCATATCCCTATAATTTTTGTGAAAATCCATTCCAATAAGTAATTGCTCATCTGTTAATGGTATATCTGTTTCTAAAAATCGATCATTAAAAACTCCGTTTAGTCTTTTTTTGTACGCTCTTCTATATTCTTTCATCTGTCCATTTTGAAGATTATAGTAGTAAAATGATGTGCCCATTGCAGCATATATTATTGGAATTTTCCATGCTTTACCCAGATAGGCTTGTCCCAAACCGGGTATAATAGCAGAGTAGAAAGCAGCTTTTGAAGGGGTTAATGGATCATTTATTAAGCGTTGAATTCTTTGGGAATAATTTTTGGAATAGGCCAGTGAATCAGGAATCACAATTTCATTAAGTTCTCTTTTCTCCTTTTTCTCAGCATTTTCTTGTCCAAAAACAAAAAGGGGTAAGCAAAAATAAATACTATAAAAAAGGAGTTTAATCTTCACCTTTAATTTTATTTAAGATATGTTGAAGTTTTTCTTGAGATTCAAAATTGATTTTAAGTTGTCCCTGGCCTTGCCCATTTGAATTCACAGAAACGATAGTATCAAAAAGTTTTTGAAGATCGCTCGCAACTTGTTCTATGAAAGCAGATTTATAAAATTTTTCAGGAATATTTTTAGGTGCTTTTAATTTACGCACTAAAGATTCTGTTTCACGTACAGAAAGTTTTTTTTTAACTATAACTTTATACAGTTTTATCTGTTCCTTTGGCGAGTCAATATTTATCAACGCACGACCATGACCCATACTTATAAAGCTATCTCGAATTCCTGTTTGAATAATTGGATCTAGTTTGAGCAGACGCATATAATTGGCTATTGTTGATCTCTTTTTGCCAACTCGTAAACTCAATTGGTCTTGAGTGAGTTTGATTTCCTCAATCAAGCGTTGGTATGAAAGTCCGATTTCGATGGGATCTAGATCTTGTCTTTGAATGTTTTCAACAAGTGCCATTTCTAATGATTCTTGATCATTGGCAAGTCGAACGAAAGCTGGAATAGTTTTAAGACCTGCTATTTCAGAAGCTCTAAATCTTCGTTCACCTGAAATCAATTCAAATGAACTTCCTTTTTTACGGACAGTTATGGGTTGAATAATACCAAGCTCTTTAATAGATTGACTTAATTCCTCCAGTGTCTCTTCATTAAAATGAGTTCTTGGTTGGAATGGGTTGGCGATAATCCGATTAAGGTCTAGGTCAATCACACCTCCGATTAATTGATCTGAATTTTTATCATTGATCGATTTGATATGATTTTCAGAATCATTCAATAAAGCAGATAAACCACGACCTAGAGCTTGTTTTCTATTTGATTTTGCCATTTGGTATTAATTATTGCGTTTAATGATTTCGCTTCCCAAAGATAAATAACTTTTTGCACCACGACTTGATGCATCGTAAGTGATAATATCCTCTCCAAAACTTGGAGCTTCACTAAGTCTTATATTCCTTTGAATAATAGTTTTAAATACCATTTTGCCAAAATGTTTTTTGACCTCTTCAACCACCTGATTTGAAAGGCGTAGACGTGTATCATACATTGTCAAAAGTAGTCCTTCAATATCAAGATCTTTGTTGTGAAGTTTTTGTACACTTTTTATTGTATTTAACAATTTACCTAATCCTTCTAATGCAAAATATTCACACTGAATTGGAATAATTACAGCATTTGCAGCTACTAGTGAATTTAAAGTAATCAAGCCTAGAGAAGGAGCACAATCAATAAGTATATAATCATATAGACCTGTACTGCCGACTAGAGCTTTTTTAAGCATGTGTTCACGTGATACTTTATCAACCAATTCTATTTCAGAGGCCACTAAATCAATATGAGATGGTATTAAGTCTAAATTAGGACTTTCAGTATGTATAATGGTGTCTTCTATTTTGGCACTATGATCTAATAATTGATATGTGCCTAACTTAATACTATTTAAGTCAACTCCTAAACCGGATGTAGCATTTGCTTGAGGATCTGCATCAATTAAAAGAATCTTTTTTTCTAATACTCCAAGTGCAGCAGCAAGATTGACAGCTGTTGTTGTTTTTCCTACTCCTCCTTTTTGATTTGCTATTGCAATAATTTTACCCATTGTAATTTTTCAGCATTTAAAAATACGATTATTTGCTCCGCTAAAAAAGATTATATATAAGACATTTATTTATGGTAACTACAAGACTTATTTTAAACAATATCTAGTCTAAACTGTCTTGAGTTTCTATTATAAAAACAGTCTCATTACTTTTTTTGTGTCCGTAATTTTCTCTTGCAAAACGTTCTAAACTATCTTGGTTTTTTAATACTTCAATAGTCTTAAGATCTTGTTGAATAATTTCTTTCAATACTTTTTGTTCTTTTTCTAGCTGTTCGATGTCATGATTTAATTCTGAATGAATCATCCATGAGTGAGTATCTAAAAATAGCATCCATACAGAAAAACCAATTAGTATGGTACCATAGAGTAGGTAAGATTTTTTAATTTTTTTTAGATTATCCCAAATTAATCGAAAATTCATTATTCCAGCACTGTTTTCTGAATTTGAGTGACATATTGGGTTGATATTTGTTTTTCAAAACTATTCCCCCATTCATTAAGAATATAATTCATCACATCAGCAATTTCTTCATTATCTAACCCCTGGTTTATCATTACAGAATTATAAACTTCATCATTAACGATAATTTCACCTCTCAAACCGAATTTGATACCTGCTATACTCTTTTCAATATTATTTAAAAGGTAATCAGATTTTTTTAAAGGAGGAAAGACACCTGAAACACCCTCACCAGAAGCTAAATGACATTGAATACAAAAATCATTATAAATTTCTTTCCCAGCTTCAATGCTATCCTCTTTTGTTTTTTCTTTAAAAATACTGGAAGACACCATTCCAATAATTATGGAATAACATAGAATAAAACCTTTCATTAATTAGGTATAATTTTTAGAATTCCTTTTCCCTCAACGCCTACATATAAAAAACCGTCTGGACTTTCAACAACCTCTCTAACTCTACCTATTTTATCCAGTATTTTCTCTCTTTTAATAACTTTATTATTTTCGATTACTAAGCGCTCTAAATATTCAAATTTGAGAGATCCAACAAATAAGTCATCAGTCCAGTTTTTGTATATACCTGAAGTTGAAAAAGCCATACCGCTAGGACCTATAGAGGGCACCCAATAGTACAATGGTTGTTCCATATTTGGTAACGTTTTCTTATCTGTGATTGGAGTTCCACTATAATTAATCCCGTAAGTAATTTCAGGCCAACCAAAATTAAGCCCTTTTTTAATAATATTAATTTCATCTCCACCTTGAGGACCATGCTCATGCTCCCATATGTCTTCAGTTTTGGGATGAATCACCATTCCTTGTGGGTTTCTATGACCATATGAATAGATTGCTTCCTTTGCATTTACTTTTCCATGAAAGGGATTATCTTTTGGAATGCTACCATCTAAATTAAGTCGGTAAATTTTACCTCCATCTCTACTGATATCTTGAGGATTTACATCTCGATTTCCTCTATCACCAACAGAAAAGTATAGATATCCCTCATCATCAAAAACAATTCTTGATCCCCAATGCTGACCTTTTTTTGTATTTGGAATTGCTTTGTAAAGTAGTTTGGTATTTTCTAATTTATTTCCATTGAGCATAGCAGAATATAATGAAGTGTTTCCACCTTTGTCATCTCCCCCAATATTTGTAGACAGGGTAATGTAAATAACACTATTTGATTTGAACTCTGGGTGTAGAGCAATGTCTAAAAGTCCTCCTTGTCCTCTAACATATAGGTCTGGAATTCCAGATACAGCTGTTTTTTCTCCGTTCAAAACTCGATAAAGTATACCTGATTTTTCTGTAACCAAAAAATCATTTTCAGTTATAAAATCCAAACCCCAGGGAATATCTATTCCATCAACAATAGTCTCGACAGTATAATCTATTTCTGAAGGATTTTCTATAAAAGGTGGATTATCTTGAGCGCAGCCAACATAAAATGCAGAGAAAAATAAAAGACTAAATAGGGGAAGTTCTTTCATAATTAATCAATTCAATTGTTTAGTTTAATTTTACGAACTTAATAAATTTTAGATTTAAAACAGCCTATTTAAAAATGTTTATAACATGATATTATGCTGATTAATTAACATATTTAGATATACAAAAGTCGAATTATTAATTCCAAAGCATCAAAAGGATTTAATAAATGACTATTAATAATTACATTTAGGAATTTTTGACCCGTGAGGGTCAATATCAGCGTTACCCAATAACTCTCTCATTCGAATAAAGAATTCTGAATTATTAATGTGCTCTATCTCCTCAGCAATGTCATGTACCTCATTCAATTTAAAATTCATTTTTTTAACTAGATAAAGCTCAATTAACCTGTGTTTAGAAATAATTTCCGTTGCTTTTTTTATTCCTTTATAAGTTAGAAGAATAGGCTTATAAGGTTTTCTTTCAACAAACCCCATAACAACTAATTTTTTTACCATATTAGAAACAGTAGATTTACTTACTTTAAAATTATTACTCAAACCCGTCACAGTGACTAGGTCACCTTTTTCTTCCATTTTATATATGGTTTTAAGATAATTTTCTTTTTCTATTGTTTTTTTCATTTAAATGTTTTGTAGTATAAAACTAATAAAATAGTTTTGTAGTATAAAACAAATTTCATGAAATTTCGTCTTTTATTTGTTATTTTAAGCTTTCAATTTTTAAAAAGTCAAGACTTTTCTGTTAGAGGCAAGGTGTTTTCTGACGGGCAACCAGTAGAGAGTGCTTCTGTGCTTATAAAGGGTTCCAATATAGGAGGTACAACTAATGTTAACGGTGATTTTTTGATTTATTTCTCTGACATAAAAAATCCAAAACTTGTTATTTCATATTTAGGAAATAAATCCCGGTTACTGACTGTTTCTTCATTTAATATGAATTTTGGGATTATAGAATTGGAAACAGATGAATTATTAGATGAAGTTATTGTTTCTGGGACTTTAAAGCCTGTTTCAAAACTTAATAGTCCTGTCCCAGTAGATGTTTACAATCAATCCTTTTTCAAGGCAAATCCTACACCCTCAGTTTTTGAAGCACTTGAAAATATTAATGGAATTCGGGCTCAATTTAATTGTAATATTTGTAATACAGGAGATATTCACATTAATGGTCAGGAAGGAAGTTATACTATGGTACTCATTGATGGACTTCCTATTGTGAGTGGACTATCCACAGTTTACGGATTATCAGGAATCCCAAAATCATTAATTGAGCGTGTAGAAATTATTAAAGGACCAGCCTCCACACTCTATGGATCAGAAGCTATCGGTGGAGTGATTAATTTGATTACTAAACTAGCAGAAAACGCTCCTAAATTTTCAGTAGATTCCTTTGTTTCGGGCTGGGGAGAATTAAATACTGATATTGGATATAAATACACACTATCTAAAAAGTCTCAAGGGCTTTTGGGGATTAATTATTTTAATTATTCAAATCCTATTGACAAGAATAATGACAGATTTACAGATTTGACATTTCAAGACAGAATTTCGATTTTTAATAAATTTTCTTTGGGGAATAATTTTTCTTTTGCAACAAGATATGTGTATGAAGATCGTTGGGGGGGAGAGCTAGACTGGATCCCAAAATATAGAGGAGGAGATGTTTTTTATGGTGAAAGTATTTACACTAGCAGATTTGAGATTTTCGGAAATTACCAATTTAATAATTCAGTTTCTTTTCAATTCAGTTTTAACGATCATAATCAAGACTCTGTATATGGCACTACTTTTTTTAATGCTGATCAAACCATAAGTTTTGCTCAAATGACTTGGAATAAAAAAATAAGAAAAAATAAGGTACTCTTAGGGATAGCCTATAGATATACATACTACGATGATGATACTACGGCAACTTATGATGAAAATGTAAATAGAAATAGTAAATCAATTACTCACTTACCTGGTGTTTTTATTCAAAATCAAACCAAAATTAATGAGAAAAACATTTTTTTAGCAGGACTTAGATTTGATTATAACTCTCTTCATGGTTCTATTATAACACCCAGGCTTAATTATAAAATTAATAATATTAATAAAACTTCAACTTTAAGAATTAGTGCTGGAACTGGATATCGGGTTGCTCAAGTTTTTACAGAAGATCATGCCTCACTTACAGGAGCGCGTGAAGTTGTTTTTTTAGAGTCCCTAGATCCAGAAAAATCTTGGAATATAAATTTGAACTATGTTAAAAAGTTTTATTTGGAGCAGGGAGCTATCATTGATTTTGAACTAAGCTTATTTAATACTAACTTTTCTAACAAAATAATTCCGAATTACGATACTGACCCTAACAAAATAATCTATGCTAATCTAAACGGAATATCAAGGTCTAAGGGCGCTTCTTTTAATCTTAATATCCAGGCTTTAAGAGGGCTAAGTTTTAATCTTGGCGCGACTTTCATCGATACTTATTCTGACCTAGATGGAGTTAAAACTATACCTTATTTAACAGAAAGATTTCAAGGGGTTTGGAATTTTAAAAAAAAATGGGATTTGAATAGGCTGATTCTTGATTTTACCGGATCCACAACAGGGCCTCTTAAATTACCAAAATTAAGCGATTTAGATCCAAGGCCTGATTACTCTCCAACATTTAATATTATAAATATGCAACTAACAAAAATATGGAATAGTCGAATTGAAACTTATGGAGGGGTGAAGAATATTTTAAATTTTATTCCACCCGCTAATAGTATAGCTCGTTCTTTTGATCCTTTTGATAAAGATGTCATGTTTGATAATCAGGGTATTGCTATGGTTACTCCGAATAATCCATATGCTTTGACATTTGATCCATCTTATGTTTTTACTTCTAACCAAGGGATCCGAACTTTCTTTGGAATGCGTTTAAATTTTAATTAGAAAAGTCGGGATGACAGGATTTGAACCTGCGACCCCACGCACCCCATGCGTGTGCGCTACCAGGCTGCGCCACATCCCGAAAAGTATTATGTATTTATAAAAACCTTAAATTAATAATATTTCTAATAAAAACTCTAGATTCAGATGAAATTAAATAACTGATGCAAAAATATCACATTTAATTTTGTCGGGGTGGCAGGATTCGAACCTGCGACCTCCTGCTCCCAAAGCAGGCGCGATGACCGGGCTACGCTACACCCCGAAAAGTGTGCGCAAATATAGCATTAAATAAAGTTAATGCAAATACAAAATTCGCTTTCTTATAACTTTATTTTGAATTAAGTGTTTGGCAAATTTTTAGTCCCGGTTTTTGATTGATCTAATTATAATTTTGATTTATTCGAAGAGCAATTCAATACTCAACATTTTGATTCTAACCTCAATGGTTTTTATTTTTAAAAAAATTAGTTTTTTCTCATAATCGATATCACTTATTTTTGAGAATAAATTTTCAAATCTTGATTTAATTTTTTTAACTTTTTTACAACATAGTTTAAAATAAAACCTTCTTATATTGGTTTTAATTAAGTTCTAATATGACTCGAGACCTAAATTATACAAAATCAATACTCAAAAAAGTTAGTTTTGATCCATACCTGTTCAAAAAAGAACTAAAAAAAGCTTATTATTTACTATGTCCCCAAGATAAATTAGACCTAGAGAAGTGGGTCAAGGACTTTATTCAAAATAAGCAAACTCTTCGATCAGTAATTCTTTCCAATTCAGGGGTTTTTACTTTGGGGTAATTAAGTTAATGTTTTCAAATTTTATTGCGCCCCTTAAAACACTTTCAATATTTTCTGAAAGAGCTTCAATAATCGGAAGCTTGAAAAGGTTCTTACTGTAAAGCATGCTTATTTCTCTTGCAGGCTCCGGACTTTTAAAATATCTCAAGTTTTCTTTATTATCTTTGTTTAGCCCTCTTGTCTGAAGGTAGGGTAGAAGAGTCATTCCCATTCCTTCGTTTGCTAAATGTATTAGAGTTTCAAAACTTCCACTTTTCAAGTCAAAAGATTTTGATTTTTGGGATGTTTGACAAAGATTAAGAACATGTTCTCTAAAACAATGTCCATCTTCTAGAACTAAGATTTCAATTTTCTCGAGGTCCTCCACTTCAATTTTTTCTTCAGATGAAAGGGGGTGAGGTTTTGGGATATAACAAACAAATGGCTCATAGTATAGAGGTTTCTCAATAAGTAAAGAATTATCTAAAGGAGTGGCAGCGATCCCCCCGTCTAATTTACCCATTGAAAGCCCTTCAATAATTGATGCTGTGTTAAGCTCCTCAATTTTTAAATTTACTTTTGGGTATTTTTTTATAAAATTATTTAAAAACAATGGCAACAATGTAGGCATCACCGTAGGAATTATTCCAAGTCTAAAATTTCCTTCAATAACTCCTTTTTCATTAAAAACAATATCCTTCATTCTTTTTTCTTCTTCAAGGATAACTTTAGCTTGAGATGTTATTTTCTCACCAACAGCAGTTAATGTGATTGGCTTAGATTTTCTGTTAAAAATTTGAATATTAAGCTCCTCCTCTAATTTTTGTACTTGCATGCTCAATGTGGGCTGAGTAACAAAACACTTTTCTGCAGCTATTGTAAAGTTTCCTACTTCTGCGACTGCTAGAGTGTATTTAAGCTGTGTAAGGGTCATTATCTATTATTTTTTTAAAGTTAATAAGAAAAAACTATAATAAATAATGTAATCATCAAATTTTGATAGTTTTAACAACTGATAATTTTTTAGTATAAGAAATTATTATTCAATAATTGAAACTTCCATATGTATATTGGTTAATGGTGCTTCTCGGCTATCTATTTTTTGTTGATTTATCATATCAACTACATCCATTCCCTTAATAACTCTTCCAAAAACTGTATATGATCCGTCGAGGTGATAAGCGCCTGGGTTTTGTTGTACAATAAAAAACTCATATGGAGAGGCCAGTTTGTGCGGGTTTTCAATTTCACTACTAGGCATGGAGATCACTCCTCTGTGATGTTTATGTCCTTTTCTAGTATCTGGTGGGAGAAGATATTTCCCTATTTTTCTTCTTTTTTCTGCGGTTTCTACTCTATCTGAATTTCCTCCTTGAATTATAAAGCCAGGTACAACCCTATGAAAAGTACTCCCATTAAAATATTTTTTTTTAGTTAGATATATGAAATTTGCTCTGTGATAGGGTGTATTTTTATATAATTTAATATCGATATTACCGAAACGAGTTGAAATACGAATATTTTCTTCTAAATTTTCCTTTTGATATTTAAAAAAGAAAGGGATTGCATTTTGATCATTCAATAAAAATGTTTTTTCTTTAAAACTTTCTACTTTAAATAAAGTATCTTCTTTATCAATTGTCTTTTCCTTGTTGCTAATTACATTATCTTTTCTTTTTTTCTCTGATGTAGCACATTGCTCAAAAAGGACCATAATAATTAATGATAGAATGACTAATTTTATTTTTAACATGGATTATCATAAATTTTCAAATTGTTTTTCAAATTTAAAGGATTTAAAACTACCAGGAAAGTCGTTATTTGCTCAATTATCTTCTAAGCATAAAACAAAATACCTTGATAATAATTTAGTCTCAATAGATAATGTAAGAAAAGCAGGGGTTATGCTTTTTTGTTATCCCAAAAATAATAACATGCATCTTTCTTTAATAAAAAGATCTAAATACAATGGTGTTCATTCTGGACAAATTTGTCTTCCTGGAGGCAAACAGGAAAAAGAAGATATTTCAATTTGGAATACAGCAAGGAGGGAATGTAAAGAGGAATTAGGGATTTTTTTAACTCAAAATAAACCCTTGTTTACACTTACACCTACTTATATACCTCCCAGTAATTTCTTAGTAAGTCCATTTGTAACCTATGAAAAACGCTATCCAAGTTTCAATCCAAATAAGCGAGAGGTAGCAATGCATATTGAACTTCCTCTTAAAGAGTTGATGCATTTTAGAATTAAGGAACTTGTTCTAAATAAGACTTCAAATCCGAATAAAAAAGTTCTGGGCTTTATTTTTGATAATCATATTATTTGGGGAGCTACCGCCAAGATATTGTTAGAATTTAAATTTTTATTAGAAAGTCGATTTTAGAATAAAGTCTATATTTGATCTTGAACACCAAATTACTTATGTTTAAAAAAAATCCATTCGGACACTACTTAATTCTAAAAAAATGGTTGATTCGTTATTTGGGATTTATGACACATAGAAGATACCGTGGATTTAATCAATTGCATATTGAGGGATCAGAAATAATTAAAAATTTGCCAGATAATAATGTACTTTTTATTTCTAATCATCAAACCTATTTTGCTGATGTAGTTGCTATGTTTCATGTATTTAACGCCAGTTTAAGCGGAAGGATTGATAGTATTAAAAATGTTGGGTATTTATGGAGTCCGAAATTGAATATGTATTACGTAGCCGCTAAAGAAACTATGAAATCAGGTTTTTTGCCGCGTATTATGGCATATGCAGGCTCTGTTTCTATTGAGCGCACTTGGAGAGAAAATGGACAATCAATTAATCGGCAAGTAAAAATGAGTGATATTACAAATATTGGACTAGCTCTAGATGATGGATGGTTAATAACTTTTCCTCAAGGAACAACCAAGCCTTTTAAACCAGTTCGTAAAGGTACCGTTCACATCATAAAAAATTACAAACCCATTGTTATTCCGATAGTAATTGATGGTTTTCGACGTTCTTTCGATAAGAAAGGGTTAATGATTAAAAAAAAGGGAATACTCCAATCCATGATAATTAAAGAACCCTTGAAAATTGACTACGAAAAGGATAGTTTAAATGATATTATTGAACAAATACAATATTCAATAGAGCAGCATCCTTCATATCTTAAAGTAATTCCTAAAGAAGAAATTGATGCACAAGAAAAACTAAATAAACTTAGGAAATGGGAAGCTTGACTTTTAATTGTTTTTTATCATTTTCTTCATAATTTTACTTATTGATCTATAACTACATTTTAAAATTTAAATCATGAAAAAATTTTTAACTCTTTTATTAACTTCAATTATAATTATATCATGTGATGTGCCTGAAAAAATAACATTAACTAAATTAGAAGGATCTCCAAAATATGACAGTTCTAAACTTAAATTGAATGAATTGAATTATTCTGATGATAAGTATAATTTTTCATTTGAAGTTGAGAATTATGAATTGGGAGCACAAACATTAAATAATTCTAAACTTGCTAACTCTGCAAAAGGTCAGCATATTCATTTCATTTTGAATAATGCCCCTTATTCAGCACATTATTCAGGAAACTTTAGTAAAAAATTAGAGGAAGATAATAACGTGATATTAGCATTTTTGTCTAGGTCTTATCATGAATCTGTCAAAAATTCTAATGCTTATTATTTTTCTCAAATCGGTGACGGTGAAAAAGTTGATTTGGGAAAAGAATATCTTTTTTACAGCAGACCAAAGGGAGTCTATAAAGGAATTGATACAGAAAAATTACTTTTGGATTTTTATTTAATCAATACAAAGATTTCTTCTACGGGTAATAAAGTTAAGGTAACAATTCAAAATTCAGAATTTATAATTGATGAATGGGTACCTTATTATATAGAAGGTCTTCCAAAGGGAGAAATAGCTATAAAGCTGGAGTTAATAAATTCAGAAGGAGTTTTAATAGATTCTCCATTTAATCCATCTTACAGAACAGTAACTCTTGAATAATTTTTTTTAATCAAAATAAAAGTCTACAATTAAAATTAATTTATCAACTTTCAAATTCTAGCAACTGTAAATGAAATTTTTTTATTTATTGTTCTTTTCATTATTGAATATTTCTTGTTCAATAAAGTATAAAACTTCAGAATTTAATTTGTCGGAGAGCCCTCCTGAACCTGATTATTCAAACAAAGAGAGTTGGGCAGTGCTTCCTGATTTGTGGAATCCCTATCTTGAGGAAATAGTTGGTAAACCAAAGCTTAAAAAATCAGATGTATTTTTTATTTATCCAACTTTATTTTTAGACAAGAAAAATCCTAAATGGAATACTGATATTTTTGATCCATCTATTCGTAATGATATATTAAAAAAAGCTGTTGCATATCAAGCCTCAGCATGGGTTAAAGCTGCAAATCTTTATGTTCCATTTTATAGGCAAGCTCATTACCGTATTTTTATAAATCCTTATTCAGAACAAGGCCATGAGGCTGGAATACTTTCATACAAGGACGTAAGAAAAGCTTTTGAATATTATTTAAAGCATTACAACCAAGGTAAGCCAATTATTATTGCTGCACATAGCCAAGGTTCGTTACATGCAAAAAAAATTTTACAAGAATTTTTTGACGGTAAACCACTTCAAAAAAAACTCATTGCAGCTTACTTGATAGGAGTTAAAATTGAAAAATCAATGTTCCAAGAAATTAAGCCACTCGAACTACCAGAACAAACTGGGGGTTTTGTAAGTTGGAACACATACAAGAAAAATAAATTTCCAAAGCGATATAAAGATTGGTTTCAAGGTGGAATAGTTACGAATCCGATTAGTTGGAATACAGAAAAAAAATCACAAGAATCACAACATTTGGGAGTATTGTATTCCGATAAAAAAATTTACCCTAAAAGCCTATCTGTGGAAATTATTGATGGGATGATTTGGTCAACTCTTCCCAAAGTGCCTAAAAGATTTTTCTTATCATTTATAAAAAACTATCACTTTGCAGACATAAATTTATTCTGGGCTGATATACAAAAAAATGCTGTCAACAGGTCAGAAACATGGTTTCAACAAAATACTCAATGATGATGTTAGATTCAATTCTAAGAGATGCAAAAAAACAACTTTCAAGTGCCTTAATACACAAAAAGCATTCTTTTCGATACTTCACACTTACAACTTTATCATTGGATGGAGGGCCACATTCAAGAACAGTTGTGCTAAGAGATTTTGATCCTGAAAAACTTACTTTTTCAATTTATACAGATTCTCGATCAGAAAAAATCAAAGAACTTAACGAAGATAGTAGAGCAGAATTTCTTTTTTATGATAGCAAACAATTATTACAGTTGGCAGTGAAAGTTCATTTAATTGACATCATACCTTCTGAAGAAAAATTTTATAACTTACCAGACTCTTCTAAAAAAGACTATTGTGTATTTCAACAACCCGGAACTCCAATTAAAGGACCTGAGGGAGTATATTATGATTTTGATAAAGGGTATTTAATTGAATTGAATTTTGAAGCTGTTCAACTAGAATATTTAAAACTAAAGCGACCTAATCATATACGCGCTAAATTCCATATTAATCAAAATTGGGAGGGAGTTTTTATAACTCCCTAAAATTTTTTCATCGTATTGAGATTTTTGTTTGTAAAATTTGCCTAATAAACCTTTTATTAAC
>JAQWNZ010000034.1 GCA_029246125.1 Flavobacteriaceae bacterium | reverse complement strand
AATACTTACCCTAATAGAAGATCATATTTCTACAAAAGATGCTACAATAATAGATCATCAAGACCTTCACCTTTCATCAGGTTGGTTTGACCCCTGTATTTCCTTCGGGGAACCTGGATTTGAAGAGCGAGAAACCTTAGCCAACGGTTTGCTGACCGCAGCAAAAAGTGGCTTCACTCAAATCGTACTAAATCCAGACACTCACCCTACATTGGATTCGTATACAGATGTCAGTCATCTGCTCCAACAAACCCTCCATCAAACTACTGCCCTACACATTAGTGCATCGCTTTCAGAGGGTTCTCAAGGAGAAAACCTGGCTCCTTTATTTGAAATGCATAAAGCCGGAGCTGTGGCTTTTGGTGATTTTAATCAAACTTTAAAAAATCCAAACCTATTGCGTATTGCCTTGGATTATGTTCAAAGTTTCGATGGCTTGATTCAAGCTTATCCGCTAGATTCCAACTTGAGTAATAACGGACAAATGCACGAAGGAAAGGTTAGTACAAGTCTAGGACTTAATGCCATCCCTCACGTCGCAGAGACAAGTAGTTTAGCAAGAGATATTCAGTTGTTAGAATATACTCAAGGAAGAATGCATATCCCATATATTTCAACCGCTTCGAGTGTAAAACTGATTCGCAATGCGAAGAAAAAAGGATTGAATATAAGTTGTGGAGTTCCTATTGCTCACTTACATGCTACAGAAGAAAACTTGATGGACTTCGATGCAAACTTTAAAATCATTCCACCTCTTCGCAATAGCAAAGACCAGCGAGCACTAAGAGAAGGACTTTTAGACGGTACAATCGATATGGTAACAAGCCTTCACCAACCATTAAACCCTGAACTAAAAGATTTGGAGTTTGTTCGTGCAAAAGAGGGTAGTATTGGCTTAGAGGCAGCATTTGGGATTTTACTCAATTATTTCCCTTTAGATAATGTAATCACCTTTTTAACTCGAGGAAAAAAAGCATTTAAAATTGAAGACTCTGGATTTAAAATTGGTTCTTTTGCTGACTTTACCCTCTTTTCACCAAAAGGAACTAGCATCCTTGAAAAGGGACATTTGCACTCAAGTTCTAAAAACTGCCTCTTTTTAGGCAGTACAATAAAAGGAACTGTTTACGGTAGCCTAAGAGGAAAATCTATTCAATACAACAACTAATTCATCAGCGTGTTAGAATACCGAATTCAAAATGCAATCCCATCTGATAAGGAAAGTACTCCTGCCATCATTTTGATTCACGGATATGGAAGTCATGCTAATGATTTATTCAGTTTTGCTCCCTATCTTCCAAATAACCATACCATAATTGCTATACAGGCACCCCTTGCTGTAGGCCCAAATAGTTATGCATGGTATCCATTGCAAATGGATGCTTTAGGAGAAGTCACTTCAGAACTTGAGGCTGCTTGGGGAGCAGTTCAATTAATTGTCGAAACCATCCATGAACTAGTTCAAATCCACAAACTAGATCCTAAAGATGTGAGTTTATTTGGCTTTAGTCAAGGGGCTATCTTAAGTTGGGCAATAGCATACCACCATTCTCATCTTGTAAGAAGGATTGTAGCCCTAAGCGGTATGGTACACGAAAGTGTTAATGCGAGTGAAGCTCCCAACTTCATTGCTTATGCAAGCCATGGAATTAATGATCAAGTTATTCCTATCAGCAAACCAAGAAATACCATTGCTCCCTTAAGTGAAAAACATGATGCGATCAGTTATCACGAATACAATGATGGTCATAATGTATCCCAAGAAAATTTTGATAAGCTTATCAAATGGTTAAAAAAAACCAATCTATAATGAATTAATAACGGAAACCAGTGTATTAAATTCAATTCCTTTAGTTGTTTTATGATAGGTTAAAAAAGCCTGCCCTTTGGACTTACTACTTCTAAATCCAATAAGTACCCAATAAGCATTAACCAATTGAACATTATCAATTAAAAAGCGTTCCTCTATAGGTAGATCTTTAATTAACTCCTGTAACTTTCCGTTTAAATTGTATGACAACAATTCAGCTTTAATGGTGTTAGAGATTTCAGTATTCTCTTCAAGAGTAAAATACTGCCGAACGGAAAGCAAATCCTCTAAACTAGATACAGAGTCCTTTAAGCGCAACTGTAGATTATTTTGACTCTGAATCATACGATCTTGATGATTTAGGATTTTATTGGTGTTAATCAATTGAAAAAACAAGATGATACAAACAAATAGGAAAAGGTAAAAAACGATTTTAAATTTCATGACTCAGCTAGAGGTTACTGTTAAATTATCATAGGCCAAAAATACATTGGAGGGTAATGATTTGCTTACTTTATCATGGAAGCCCATCAAATGGCTTATATGAGTCAAGTATGCTGTTTTAGGTTGAATTTTTTCTATGATTTCTAGCGCTTCTTCAAGATTGAGGTGATTTGGGTGCTGTTCGATCCTCAAGGCACTCAAAACCAAAACGTCCAACCCCTTAAGTTTTTGCTTTTCTTTTTCAGCTATTGTTTTTAAATCTGTGAGATAACAAAAATTATCAATTCGAAAACCCATTACTGAAAGTGTATTATGATACACTTCAACAGGAATAATGCTTTTGCCTTCAAATGAAAAAGACTTATGTGTACTTATCTCATTTTGCTTTACTGAGGGTGCCCCTGGATATTTATTTTCAGAAGAAAAAATGTAGCCGAAACGAAGATTTAGATTTTCTAGGACCCGCTTACTACCGAAAACAGGAATATCCCCTTGACGGAAGAAAAAAGGACGAATATCATCTAAACCTGCAGTGTGATCTGAATGTTCGTGAGTAAAGAAAATTCCGTCCAAATGTGTACACTTCGATCGAAGCATTTGCTGACGAAAATCAGGTCCACAGTCGATGACTAAATTAGTAGATCCCCATTGAATTAAAACTGAAACTCTAAGGCGTTTATCCTTTGGATTATCGCTTAGACAAACGGGATGAGTACTTCCAATAATTGGTACTCCCTGAGAGGTTCCTGTGCCTAGAAAATGAATTTTCAACATATGTCAACAAAGGTACCGTTTTGCTTTTTACATACCATATAACTTTGTATTTTTGGAACAACAATTAAACGAATGAGCGTTACAATTAAAGGAGATCATGGTTTTGACAATAAACCTTCAATTGAAGCCAAGGCACTTCGGATCAATCTAAACCCATATATTTACGGTACTTTTGCGGAAATTGGTGCAGGTCAAGAAGTTGCCAGACACTTTTTTAAAGCTGGGGGTTCCTCAGGAACAATAGCCAAAACTATTAGCGCCTACGACAAAAACTTTAGTGATACAATTTACGGTGAAGAAACCGATGGCAGATATGTGACTGAAACACGTTTGGAGAAGATGATGTCTCATGAAATGCGTCTACTGAAAAAACGAATCCCAAAAGAGGATCAGACAAAGAAAATGTTTTTCACCTTAGCTAATACTGTTGCAACTATAGATTTTGCAAAGAAATTTAGAGGCCATGGCTGGATGGGTATTAGATTTCAAAAAAATCCAGAAGCGCCCTACAATCAAATAGTATTGCACGTACGTTTCCACCAATCCGAGGCTAGATTACAACAAGAAGCCCTTGGTTTTATGGGCGTTAATTTAGTATACGGTGCATTTTACAAGCATTATGATCCCAAAAAATTATTGCGTTATCTATATGATAATATCGACAGTGATGCAATTGAAATTGATACCATTAACTTTTCAGGACCTGAGTTCAAAAATGTAGATAATCGCTTAATGAGCTTACAATTGATCCGAAATGGTATGACTGAAGCTGTTATGTTTGATTCCGATGGGAATAATGTTTTACCTGCGCGTGTATTATATAAAAAAAATATTCTTGCTTTAAGAGGGAGTTTTAGACCGGTTACAAAAGTCAATATTGATATGTTTGAAAAATCTTATGAGATTTTTACAAAAGAAGAAAATGTAGATGAAAATAAAACCAAAGTAATCTTTGAAATTACTTTATCAAACCTAAGAGCACAGGGAGAAATTGATGAAAAAGACTTCATGGATCGTGCAAAACTACTATGTTCCCTGGGTCATACAGTAATGATTTCAAACTTTAAAGAATATTACCGTTTAGTTGACTACTTCTCTCATTACACTAAAAAGCAAGTAGGATTGGCAATGGGAGTAAATAATTTTGTAGATATTTTTGATGAACAATATTATCAAGATTTAAGTGGAGGAATTTTAGAAGCTTTTGGAAAGATGTTTTACAATAACCTTAAAGTTTATCTCTACCCAATAAGAAATGAAAAAAATGGTGATATCACTGACAGTAATAATCTCAAGTTACATCCACGTATGAAAGATTTTTACAAGTTTTTTAAATATAATAGTAAAATCGTAGATATTTTTGATTATGAGGAAAGTCATCTAAATATTTTTTCTCGGACCATACTTCAAAAAATAAAAAAGAATGAAAAAGGTTGGGAGGAAGACCTGCCTGTGGGAATAGCAGAAATGATTAAAAAGAATAAAATGTTCAGTTATAAACCAAAAAATTAAGGCCAGACTAAAACAACTGGTTTAGGGTATACTAAACCGACGCTATATCGAATAAAAAGTCTGACTGAAAAACAAGTAAACATTAATTCAAAAAACATATTAGAATATATTCAGTGAATATTTATATTAAATTTCGCTAGTCTTTATTATTCCCTTTTATTAATAATCTAATATTTGAGCTGCGTGTTCTTTGGTTTTAACTTTATCAATAACATGCTCAACATAGCCATTTTCGTCTATAATAAATGTTTTTCTATGGATACCATCATATTCCTTACCCATAAATTTTTTAAGTCCCCAAACACCAAAGGCATTAATTACTTCTTTTTCAGTATCGGCTAACAGTGGAAAAGGAAAATTAAATTTATCTACAAAGTTTTTTTGTAACTTTTCATTATCTGCGCTCACTCCTAAAAGAATATACCCTGCTTTAGTAAGTTCAGTGTAGTGATCTCTTAAATCACATGCTTCAGCCGAACAACCTGGTGTATTAGCCTTGGGGTAGAAAAAAACAACCACCTTTGAGCCCTTATATTGATCTAAAGATTGTGGATTTCCCAAATGATCATTTACTAAAAATGGAGGGACTTTTTCCCCAACTTTTAATGTATTCATAATTAATGTGTTTTGTATTTTCGAAGATAAAAAAACTGTATGACAAAAAAAGATAAAGTTGCCTTTACAATTAAAACTTTGGAACGGTTATATCCAGAGATTCCTATTCCTTTGGACCACAAAGACCCTTATACCTTATTAATTGCTGTTCTTATGTCTGCCCAAAGTACGGATATACGAGTCAATAAGATTACTCCTTTACTATTTGCAAGAGCTTCCACTCCAACTGAAATGATAAAGTTGACTGTGGAAGAAATTCGTGATATTATTCGCCCTGTTGGACTATCCCCAATGAAATCTAAAGGAATTCACGGCCTATCAAAAATTTTGTTGGAAAAATATAACGGATTGGTTCCTCAGAATTTTGAAGCTTTAGAGGAACTTCCTTCCGTAGGACATAAAACAGCCAGTGTTGTAATGGCTCAGGCATTCGGAGTGCCTGCGTTTCCTGTAGATACGCATATTCACCGATTAATGTACCGCTGGGGATTTTCAAAAGGGAAAAGTGTTATACAAACAGAGCGAGATGCAAAACGTCTTTTCCCTAAAGAGAAATGGAATGATCTTCATTTACAAATAATATGGTACGGACGTGAATATAGTCCAGCTCGAGGATGGGATATAGACAAAGACATAATTACAAAAAAAATTGGTCGTAAAACTCTACTTAAGGGCTATAAGAATTAGATTAGTTTTTGAGCAAATCTATAGCCTCAGAGTCTCTTTTTTTATATGGATACGCTTTTGAAAATGCTAAAATACGATCGACTACTATCTTACGTGGTCGAATATTCGTAAACTCCAATGATGCATTTGAAGAGTAATTTTTTGCCATAAAAGTTATTTTAAATTACTAAACGACAAAAAGGAAAAAAAATTGTCAGATGTTTAAAACAATTTGATTTTCATCAATTAACTTTCTTAGGTTGATGATTGCATAGCGCATTCTTCCTAGAGCAGTATTGATACTTACATTTGTGTTTTCAGCGATTTCTTTAAAGCTCATGTCTCTGTACAAACGCATTATTAAGACCTCTTTTTGATCTTCAGGAAGTTCGTGTACTAATTTTTGTAAATCCTTGGAAACCTGATCTTGAACAATACTGTGCTCAACGTTGGGAGAGCTGTCGGATATAAAATGAAAGATATCAAAATCTTCAGTGTTTTTAACTTTAGGCATACGGTTGTTTTTTCTAAAAAAATCTATCACCAAATTATGAGCAATACGCATGACCCAAGGAACAAACTTGCCTTCCTCATTATATTGTCCTCCTTTAAGAGTTCGAATAACTTTTATAAAAGTGTCTTGGAAAATATCTTCAGAAGTATCACGTTCCTGAACTTTCGAATTAATAAAATTAAAAATTCTCGCCTGATGTCTTTTTATAAGTATTTCCAAAGCATTTTCAGAACCTGATAAGTACTTATGAATTAATAAAGAATCTGGAGTTAATGTAGTATCGTTTTTTTTCATAAATAAAATTACTTAGGGCTATTAGCCATTAAAAACCGGAATTTTCTAAAGTAATTTTATTTTATATGCGATAATTTTTGTTTTACAAATATACATTTTTTATTTAAGGTTTTTATTATACTTCATTTTTACAGAAAAAATAGACTTTGTTTTAAAAGATTACCACATTAGATCTATCTCTAAACTCTAATGATTTCAATCCTAAATATTGTAAATTGTAAACTTTTTTAAGACACTATTTTTAAAACACTATGAAAAATATTTTGGATATTGATCCAAAACATAATATTGTTATAAAGGGAGCACATCTGCACAATTTAAAGAATGTTGACCTTGTAATACCTCGAAATAAAATGACTGTAATGACCGGCTTATCTGGTTCAGGCAAGTCTTCTTTAGCTTTTGATACGCTTTATGCTGAAGGTCAAAGACGATATGTAGAAAGTCTTTCTTCATATGCACGTCAGTTTATGGGTAGATTGAGTAAACCCAAAGTTGATTTTATAAAAGGACTTGCACCA
>JAQWNZ010000051.1 GCA_029246125.1 Flavobacteriaceae bacterium | reverse complement strand
CATTACCATATCAAATTTAAGGGAAAAAATTATTCTTATCTTCATTAAATTTAATCACTTTAAGTATAAGAAATGATAGGATTTAATCCGATCTTAAAAAAGAAATTAGTTTTTCTAAAGGTCGAGCAAGTACTCCTGAATCCTTTGAAACAACTATGGGTCGCTCTAATATTTTTGGATATTCAATAAGAATATCAAGAATCTGATTTTCATTTAGCTTATTTCTATTAGCAACTGTTTTCCAATCGGCTTCGTTTTTACGAACCACTTGACTGGGTTGGATTTCTATCTTGTCTAAAACTTCCTTAAGAATTGATTTTGAGAAAGGTTCATTGAAATAATTAACAACTTTAACCTGCTTTCCATGTTTCTCTAAATGCTGAAGTGCTTCTCTAGATTTTCTACAGCGCGGG
The DNA here is from genome assembly GCA_029246125.1 of Flavobacteriaceae bacterium. Classification (GTDB taxonomy): domain Bacteria; phylum Bacteroidota; class Bacteroidia; order Flavobacteriales; family Flavobacteriaceae; genus MS024-2A. Next base: position 15,408 of record JAQWNZ010000051.1, on the reverse strand, counting down.
TTATGATAAATTGTATACATGTTTAATAGATAAGAAACTATTCTAGATTAAAATAGTTTATTGCTATTTTACTTTTTCGACGATGGCCTTAAAAGCTTCTGGATGATTCATCGCAAGGTCTGCAATAACCTTTCTGTTTAGCTCAATTTTATTGGATTTTACTTTGCCCATAAATTGGCTATAAGACATTCCGTTTAATCGTGCTGCCGCATTAATCCGAGCAATCCATAATGCTCTGAAGTTTCGTTTTTTGGTCTTGCGATCTCTGTATGCATATAGCATTGCTTTATCAACCGCATTTTTAGCAACAGTCCAAACGTTTTTGCGACGTCCGAAGTAGCCTTTCGCTTGTTTTAAAATTTTTTTTCTTCTTGCTCTTGAGGCAACTGAATTTACTGATCTTGGCATTTTAATTGATTTAGAAGGAGGCGGTATTACTACACTTTATGCCTTACTTCGGGTTAATATTATAGTGAACCATTATTTTAATCTTAATTGCTCTTTGATATTATTTTCATCACTTTTATGAACCAAACCATCGTGGGTTAGTTTTAGTTTACGTTTTTTAGATTTTTTAGTTAAGATATGACTCTTAAATGCATGCTTACGCTTTATCTTTCCACTTCCAGTGATTTTAAAACGCTTTTTTGCACTTGATTTAGTTTTCATTTTTGGCATAACTGCTAATTTTTATTTTTTCTTTGGAGCGATAAAGATGGTCATCTTTTTCCCTTCCAAAACTGGCATTTGTTCAACTTTTCCTATAGATTCCAAATCTTGTGCTAAACGCAGCAATAAGATTTGGCCTTTTTCTTTAAATACGATGGATCTTCCCTTAAAAAAAACAAAGGCTTTTAATTTAGCACCCTCCTTAAGAAACTTTTCTGCATGTTTCTTTTTAAATTCATAATCATGTTCATCTGTGTTAGGACCAAATCGAATTTCTTTAATTATAATTTTGCTTGTTTTTGCTTTTAATGCCTTTTCTCGTTTTTTTTGTTCGTATAAAAATTTCTTATATTCTAATATCTTACAAACCGGAGGTGTAGCTTTTGGCGAAATTTCCACAAGGTCCAATCCAAATTCTTGGGCTAATGACAATGCCTTTGGAAGCTGATAAACACCTACTTCTACATTATCACCAACAAGTCTAACCTCGTGAGCAGTAATTTTTTGATTTATGCGATGAGGATCAACTTTGATAACCCTTCCTGGCCGATTTGTTCTTCTTCTTCGTATTGCTATGTCTCTATATTTTAATTTAAACTTCGAAAGTAGTCTGACTACTTTCTATCTCATTATTAAGTTTTTCAACTACGTTACTAAGGCTAAAAAATCCTAAATCACCTTCATGATGTTTTCGCAAAGATACATTGTTTTCTGTAGCCTCTTTTTCTCCAATGATAATCATATAAGGGACTTTTGTGATTTCGGATTCGCGAATCTTTTTGCCAACAGTCTCATTACGATCATCTACGAGGGCGCGAATTTCGTGATTTTCCAAGAAATTTAAAACTTTTAAGGCGTAATTTTTATATTTTTCACTAACACATAGGATATTAACCTGATTAGGCATGAGCCAAAGTGGGAAATTACCTCCAGTGTGTTCTAACAAAATGGCAACAAAACGTTCCAAACTTCCAAAAGGTGCTCTATGAATCATTACTGGTCGGTGTTGTAAGTTATCTCTGCCTTTATATTGTAAATCAAAACGCTCAGGTAAACTATAGTCAACTTGAATGGTGCCGAGTTGCCATTGGCGCCCAAGTGCATCCTTAACCATAAAGTCAAGCTTGGGCCCATAGAAAGCAGCTTCTCCAGTTTCCACAATATAATCTAGATTTTTTTCTTTAGTTGCATTGAGTATTGCCTTTTCTGCTAGTTCCCAGTTTTTTGATGAGCCAATATATTTTTCTGGTTTTTCAGGATCCCTTAAAGAAACTTGAGCTTTGAAATCTTTAAAGCCCAAGGATCTAAATACGTAAAGGACTAAATCGATTACTTTTTTGAACTCTTTATCTAATTGTTCAGGGGTACAAAAAATATGCGCATCGTCTTGAGTAAAACCACGTACTCGAGTTAAACCGTGCAATTCTCCACTTTGTTCGTAACGATAAACTGTTCCAAATTCAGCATAACGTTTAGGGAGATCACGGTAACTCCAAGGCTTAGTTTTATAAATTTCACAATGGTGAGGACAATTCATTGGCTTAAGTAAAAACTCCTCGTCATCAGTAGGAGTATGTATAGGTTGAAAACTGTCTGCCCCATATTTTTCATAATGTCCTGAAGTCACGTACAATTCTTTGTTACCTATGTGAGGAGAAATAACTTGTTCATAACCTGCTTTGGCTTGTGCCTTTTTTAAAAAATTCTCAAGACGTTCTCTAAGGGCAGCTCCTTTAGGTAGCCAAAGAGGTAACCCTTGACCCACTTTTTTTGAGAAAGTAAATAATTCGAGTTCTTTTCCCAATTTCCGATGGTCTCTCTTTTTTGCTTCTTCAACCTTTTCAAGATATTCTGTTAAATTTTTTTGCTTAGGAAATGAAATTCCATAGATTCTCGTTAATTGAGGTTTGGTTTCATCGCCACGCCAGTAAGCTCCTGCTACATTAGTAAGCTTTACAGCTTTGATTACTCCTGTTTGAGGAATATGACCACCTCTACATAAATCAGTAAAATCAGCATGATCACAAAAAGTTATGGTACCGTCTTCTAAATTTTCAATTAGTTCAATTTTAAACGGATTATTTTCTTTTTGGTAGTGGGCCAATGCTTCTGATTTTGAAATAGATCGCATATTAAAATCAAACTTTTGGCGTGCAAACTCCAACATTTTCTTTTCAATAATAACCAAGTCTTTTTCAGTAATGCTATGTTCTCCAAAATCAGCGTCGTAGTAAAATCCGTTTTCAATGGCAGGACCAATAGTGAGTTTACAAGCTGGATATAAAGCCAAAAGGGCCTGCGCCAAAACGTGGGCGGTAGAATGCCAAAAAGCGATTTTTCCTTCTTTATCATTCCAGGTAAATAAATTAATATTTCCATCATTTTTTAGTGGGGTAGAAGCTTCAACTGTTTGTCCATTAAACTTGACAGATAAAACATTACGTGCTAATCCTTCGCTAATGCTTTTAGCTATCTCAAAAGGAGTTATCCCATGTGCATAAGAGCGAGTAGACTGATCTGGAAAACGAATTTCAATCATATTTTAATTCAATGGAGCGTAAAGATAAGTGGTCTCCGACTAGCACGCAATTCATTCTTCAAAGTTTTCTTTTTTGTTCGCCTAAAATTGCATTTACAAGACTTTTAATCCCTGAAAAACCATAATATAGAGCTATCATAAGAAAAAGGAAACCCAAAATAAGAACAGGAAAATATAATGGATGATTTTGATTTTTAAATGCCTGATGGACAATGATAGGGCCTATAAAACAACATATCAAAAATAAGCTCATTTTTTTTAGTCCACTTTGAAGTATGGGTTTATTCATTCTTTATTGCCTCTTTTTTTGTTATAAGCATATATTGAATTACGAACGCTTTTATGTTGTTTTAATAAATCCTGAGCAGCGGACACCGGAATTTTTAGTTCATTCACGACCATTCGAGTAGCACGGCTGAATAATTTATTGTTTGTTAATTGCATATCTACCATCTTGTTGCCTTTTACATGGCCAAGTTGAATCATAGTTGCCGTTGTAATCATGTTGAGAATTAGCTTTTGTGCTGTCCCAGCTTTCATGCGGGAACTTCCCGTTAGAAATTCAGGTCCAACAATAACTTCAATTGGAAAGTCACTAACCGAAGATAAGGGGGCATTTTCGTTACAGGTTATGCAGCCAGTGGGTATACCTTTTCGCTGGCATTCTTTTAGACCTCCAACGACATATGGGGTCGTACCGGATGCAGCTATCCCTATGACAATGTCTTTTGTATTAATTTCATAATGATTTAAATCCCTCAATGCTTGTTCTGTATCATCTTCTGCATTTTCAATGGAGTTTCGAAGCGCATCATCACCTCCAGCAATAATTCCAATCACTTTTTCGGGTAATGTACCAAACGTGGGCGGACATTCTGAAGCATCAAGAACACCTAGTCTTCCACTGGTTCCAGCACCAATGTAAAAAAGACGACCTCCATTTTTAAGTTGAGAAACCACTCTTTCTATTAAAAGTTCTATTTGGGGCAAGGCCTTTCCTACAGATTGCACTGCATTCTGATCCTCTTCATGAATACATTTTAATAGCTCAAGAATTTTTTTTTGTTCTAAGTTATTGTGGTGGGAATCGGCTTCGGTAATTTTTTTAAAAGTCATAAATTAAATATACAAAACAACTACTATAATTTCATTATATCAAAGACCCTTTAATAACAAAAATATTTTTTAAATAATATGAAAAATTATCCAATTTTTACCTCTAGACTTTCTTTAAGAGCTGATAGGAATTGTTGAGTATTCAAATAATGACTATTATTCAAATCTTTTCCATGGATCAAAAGTGCCAGATCTTTAGTCATTTTTCCATTTTCAACAGTTTCAATACACACATTTTCTAAAATTGAACAAAAGTCAATTAATGCTTGATTACCATCAAGTTTTCCTCGGTGAGTCAATCCTCTAGTCCATGCGAATATGGAGGCAATAGGGTTTGTGGAGGTTTGCTTTCCTTGTTGGTGTTGACGGTAATGCCTTGTGACAGTACCATGAGCTGCTTCTGCTTCCATAGTCTTCCCATCGGGAGTGACAAGGGTAGAGGTCATTAGTCCCAAAGAACCAAATCCTTGAGCTACTGTGTCTGATTGCACATCACCATCATAATTTTTACACGCCCACACAAATCCTCCGTTCCATTTCATTGCGGCAGCCACCATATCATCAATCAAGCGGTGTTCGTATGTAATTTTTGCTTTTTTGAATTTATTTTTAAATTCGTTATCAAATACTTCTTGAAATATATCTTTAAATCTTCCATCATAAGCTTTCAAAATGGTATTTTTTGTTGAAAGGTAAAGCGGCCAGCCTTTGTCTAGGGCTCGATTCATACAAGAGCGAGCAAAACCGTATATGGAAGAATCAATATTATACATGGACATTGCAACACCATTTTCTTGGAAGTGATATACCTCCCAAGTTTTTGGTGTTCCACCATCGTCTGGAGTAAATGTCATGGTTAGTTTTCCTTTTCCAGATGTCACTGTATCTGCAGCTTTATATTGATCTCCAAATGCGTGACGACCAATGCAAATTGGTTTGGTCCAGCCTTGAACATAACGCGGCACATTTTTCATAATAATAGGCTCTCTAAAAACAGTCCCACCTACAATGTTTCGAATTGTTCCATTAGGAGATCGCCACATATTCGAAAGATTAAATTCTGAGACTCGATCTTCATCTGGGGTAATTGTGGCACATTTAATACCTACATTATATTCTTTAATAGCATTGGCAGCTTGGATTGTAATTTTATCTTCTGTAGCATCCCTTGAGGTTACAGATAAATCAAAATATTTAATATCGAGGTCTAAATAAGGAAGAATCAATTGGTCTTTTATGAATTTCCAAATGATTCTAGTCATTTCATCTCCATCAATTTCTACTATTGGGTTGACTACTTTAATTTTTGACATGTATCTATTATTTGATTTCGTTGCAAATATAAGGGCTAGCTTTCATTATTACTTAAAAAGAAAATAAAAAAACCGCCAGTTAGGCGGTTTTTTATTGAGGTTTTTCTTAATTAATCAATACGCGCTTCTTTGATGCGCGCTTTTTTACCTGTTAAATTTTTAAAATAATAAATGCGTGAACGGCGTACTTTACCCTTTTTATTAATCTCAATTTTTTCTATTCCAGGCATATTTATTGGAAAAATACGTTCTACACCTATTACACCTGACATTTTTCGGATGGTAAAGGTTTTTGAAAGTCCCTGTCCTTTAGTCTGGATAACAACTCCTTTAAAAAACTGAGTACGGACTTTATTTCCTTCTCGTATTTGATAATACACTGTTATGGTGTCGCCTGTTCCAAATTCTGGGAACTCTTTTTTCTCGATAAATTCGTTTTGAACGTAACTGAGTATAGCTTCCATTTAGTAAAATTTTAATTTAAACGACTAATATTAATGTTAATCTTTTTGTCAAGTGATTAAACTTTGAAGTTGCAAAAGTAAAATTATTTTTTGAGTATACAATATCATTAGTAGTTTTATAAAAAGTTGTTTTTTAAACTACAGGAGATCAGGTCGAAGTCTTGTAGTTCGTTCTAAAGCTTTTTCTTCACGCCATGTTTCTATTTTAGGAGTGTTCCCAGAAGTAAGGATATTAGGCACTTTCCAACCATTATAATCAGCAGGTCGAGTATAAATAGGAGGTGCTAAAAGTCCATCTTGAAAGCTATCGGTTAGAGCAGATGATTCATTTCCTAGGACACCTGGAATCAACCGAATTATACTGTCACAAAAAATAGCGGCAGCAAGTTCGCCTCCAGAAAGGACAAAATCACCAATGGAAATTTCATGGCTGATAAGGTTATCTCGTACTCGCTGATCTACACCTTTATAATGACCGCAAAGAATGATAATATTCCCTAAGGTTGAAAAGTGGTTAGCGCTATTTTGATTTAAAGTCTCTCCGTCGGGAGTAAGGTAAATTATTGCATCGTATTGATAATTTTTTTTCAAGGCTTTAATACATAAATCTATGGGCTCAATCATCATAACCATACCTGCGCCACCACCATAAGGGTAGTCATCTACCTGTTTATTTTTGTGATGACTGTAATCTCTAGGGTTGTGAAAATAAACCGAGGCTTTTCCTGATTGAAGCGCCTTTTTAATAATAGAGGCTTCAAAAGGACTCTTCAACAATTCAGGAAAAAGAGAAATAATATCTATACGCATAAAAACTGTACTAAAAATAAACAAAGTCGTATGAGTAAACTACGACTTTGTTCCATAATGTTTTAAATTTAATATTAATATTGCATCAATACGATTTTCTTTTCACCTGAAGGGCTCAGGAATAATAAATCTTCGATATCTCTACTCTCTATATTCTTTAGATCAGATAATAGGTTTACTTCTTTACCATTTACTTCGAGTAATATATAACCGTTATCAATACCTCGTTGGTATAATCTTCGATTATTCATGTTTGAAATGTAAAGCCCGTATTGGGTATTGTATTTCTTCTTTTGTTCAGAATTTAATGGTCTAACCTCCATGTAGTAAAATAATGCACGATTTATTTTTTCTAGACGCACATCTACCTTTTTCTCTTTTCCATCTCTTTTGTAGACTACACTTACTTTTTCTCCTGGCCTTTTAGTAGCTAGGTAACCTGAAAGGTCAGCAAATTCATTAATTTTTATACCATCTACGCTTTTTATAATATCATTTGCTTCTAAACCAGCAAGATCAGCACCTAAACCTTTTTCTAGGTCTGTTATGTAGAAGCCTTCTGTTTCTTCTATCTCAAAACGAGCAGCCATTTGAGCGTCTAGGGCTTGCCCAATCACACCTAACAATCCACGCTGTACGTCTCCGAATTCAATGATATCTTCAAATACTTTTCGAGCAACATTACTTGGAACTGCAAAAGAATAACCTACATAACCTCCATTCATTGATGAAATAGCGGTATTAATTCCTATCAATTCGCCATTAGTATTTACTAAAGCACCTCCACTATTTCCACGGTTAACTGCAGCATCGGTTTGAATATAAGATTCATTTTTTCTGTCCCTTTTGTTAAGGTCACGTGATTTTGCACTTATGATCCCTGCAGTTACTGTTGAGTTTAAGTTAAACGGATTACCAACTGCTAAAACCCATTCACCAATTCGAGTAGCGTCTGAATTTCCAAAATAAACATATGGTAGTTTTTCATTTTCATTTATTTTTAAAACAGCAATATCTGTATCTGGATCTGTTCCGATAACTTTAGCTTCGTAGGTCTTATTGTCATTAGTTGTAATTTCAATTTCTTTATTGTTTTCAATTACGTGATAGTTAGTAATTATGTAGCCATCTGGTGATACAATAACTCCACTTCCGGTTCCAATACGTTCAGGAAGCTCTTCATCTCCGTAGAAATACTGATAAATAGAAGGAGTATTGTTTGATTCAATACTAGTGTTTTTTACGTGTACAACAGCATCTACAGTCTTTTTTGCAGCAGCTGTAAAATCTGTAGATTCAGCAGCATAACCATTTGTGTTAAAGTTGTAATTTGTTGGAATAAGCCTAGGGGCTTCAAATAAAGGATCATTTTTAGTTTTTTCAGTTTGATAAAACTGATCATAAATGAAAATACTAAATGCTGAGCTTAAAATTGTTAATGTAAATGTTATTAAAAGTGATTTCATATTTTTTTTTACAAAAATATTCATTTTTTATAAAATTTAAATCTCTTTAACGCCTCTTTAACACCCTTTAAATTAATTATATTTGAGAGATGAAAATCGAATTTGAAAAATATCAGGGCGCAGGGAATGATTTTTTGATTTTAGATAATAGATTGGAAAAATATAGTTCATTAACTAAAATCCAAATTGCTTTTCTATGCAATCGATTTAAAGGGATTGGAGCGGATGGTCTCATTTTTATAAATTCTGATGAATTTTCAGACTTTCAGATGCAATATTTTAATTCTGATGGTAAAGAGAGTACACTCTGTGGCAATGGAGGACGGTGCGCTGTGGCTTTTGCACACTCTAAAAAAATTATCACAGATTCGACTACTTTTTTTGCTGTTGATGGTTTACATGCAGCGACTTACATTAGTCCTTATGAAGTTCAACTTGAAATGAAGAATGTATACGAATTATCAAAGACAGAAAATGGATTAATTATTAATACAGGCTCACCTCATTATATTCGTTTAGTTGAGGATATTCAAGCTATTGATGTAGAAAAAGAAGGAGCATCAATACGCTATTCCGATTCATTCTTGCCAAATGGAATTAATGTAAACTTTGTGGAAAAAGTAGATTCAAAACATTATAAAATTCGAACTTATGAAAGAGGTGTAGAAGGTGAAACCTTAGCATGTGGTACAGGAGCTGTAGCTGCAGCTCTTGGAATGCACTATTTAAAAGAATCTGAGGGTATAAAAGAGATTCTCGTGTCAGCAAAAGGAGGTGATTTGAAAATTTCTTTTGAAGTCACGGAGCATAAATACCATCAAATCTTTCTAAAGGGTCCAGCTACCTTCGTGTTCTCTGGTAAAGTTGAATTATGAATTTGAAAGAAATTCACTTAAGAGCATTAGAACCGGAAGATATTGAAATTTTGGAAAAAATAGAAAATAATAGTCATTATTGGAATTATTCAAATCAAACAGAGCCCTTTTCACGTCATATTCTAAAGAAATTTATTAATCAACAAAAACAAGATATTTTTGAAGTAAGACAAAAGCGTTTTGTGATTTCAAACATTCAAAATAAAGTTTTTGGCTTTATAGATTTATTTGATTATGAACCACTTCATCGTCGAGCTGGAGTTGGTTTATTTATTATTGAATCTTTTCGAAATTTAGGTGTAGGAAAACAAGCATTAAAACTGATACACATATTCACAAAAAAACATTTAAATATAAATACTCTTTTTGCTAACGTTGGAAAAGAAAATATTTCAAGTAATCATTTGTTTTTATCATTAGGTTATCGCCAAGTAGGCCTTAAAAAGAAATGGAATTTTTATGAAAACGCCTTCCATGATGAATATCTTTATCAAAAAATCCTATAAGGATGTACAAAAGAAAATTACTCTTAACAATCAGTTTAGTTGGTGTAATAATAGGAGTATGTTTTGTTGTTAATTTCTACCAAATCTTTTTTTGGAGTAATACATCTTTTAATAATGAAGCTTCATACTTATTTATAGATCGAGATGATAATATTGATTCTCTTGAGCTTCAGTTAAATCCCTTATTGAAATCAGTAGATCGATTTTTGCTTGCTGCAGAGAAAAAAGGATATATAAATCGGATTCGCTCAGGTAAATACAAATTAGTTCCTAAAATGGGAAATAACGACTTGATCAATGTTTTACGCTCTCAAAAACTTACAGTCTCAGTAACATTTAATAATAAAGAGCGTCTTGAAGATTTGGCGATTAGATTATCTGAACAACTTGAACCTGATAAAAATTTATTTTTAAATTCATTTTATGATCCAGGATTTTTAAAAATCAACGGTTTTACTAAAGAAAATGCATTAAGTATGTATTTACCAAATTCTTACAATGTATTTTGGGATGTTACTCCAGAGAATTTTAGGGAATTGATGCTTAAAAATTATAAACTTTTTTGGAATAAAAAACGAATTGAAAAAGCAAAAAATCTTGGTTTAAATCCTATTGAAGTATATATTCTAGCTTCAATTGTACATAAAGAATCTATAAAAAAGGATGAACAGCCTAGAATTGCAGGTTTATACCTTAATAGATTAAATAAACGAATGCGCCTTCAGGCAGACCCTACAGTAATTTTTGCTCATAAAAGAGCCTCAGGTGATTTTGAAAAGCAGATCAAAAGAGTATTATATAAAGATTTACAATTGAACTCTCCATACAACACATATAAGGTGAAAGGTATTCCCCCTGGACCTATCACAATGCCTGATTTATCTACTATAGACGCTGTGTTGAATTACGAGAAGCACGACTATCTTTACTTTGTTGCTTCACCTAATAGGCCAGGCTATCACTTATTTGCTAAAAGTTTGATTCAGCATAATCTTAATAAGAAAGAATATATTCAATGGATTAACAGCCAAAAGATTTATCGTTAAAAATATGGCTCAATAATAAAAATCGATGGTCGTTTATCGAGTCTAAGCTTTTGTTTTTTCCATTCTTTAATGTTAAGTGTCTTTATAAATTCTGAACTTAGAGTTAAATCACTTGCGATACAAAGAAGAGTTGAAGGCATTAGTGTATTTAACATATCTCTTAAAAGGACATCATTTCTATAAGGTGTTTCAATAAATAATTGAGCCTGATTTTCTCGAATTGCTTTTTTTTCAAATTTTAAAAGTGATTTCTTTCTTTGTTTTGAATCAATAGGTAAATATCCATTAAAAGCAAAATTTTGACCATTCATTCCAGAGCTCATCATAGCGAGAATAAGTGAACAAGGACCAACTAAGGGTTTTACAGTAACTCCAGATTTATGAGCTTTAGAAACTATTATGGCACCAGGGTCTGCAATACCAGGAGCACCCGAATCAGATATTAATCCCATTTGAATTCCTTTAAAACAGGGGTTTAGATAAGTTTCAATCTCTTCTTGGGTCGTAAATTTATTCAATGGATATAAGTACAATGAATCTTGGCTTTTATTCGGAACTAATTTTTTAAAAAACCTTCGAGCGAATTTCTCATTTTCAACTATAAAATGATCTATCTCTTCTACTTTTGTTTTTACAGATAAAGGGAGTACTTCTAGCGGAGAATTATCTCCCAAAGGACTTGAAATTAGATAAAGAGTTCCAAAGGAATTCTCAGTTCCCATCAGTTGAGTGATTTTAGAATACGATCACAGGCATTATCGAGAAGATCAAAACAATGTTTAAAACTGTCCTCACCAGCATAATAAGGATCCGGTACTTCATTTTGATCCTTTAAGATAAGCTTAACCTTCTCCTTTTCTTGATTTGTTTCTGCGAGTGCAATGACCTTCTTATAATTACTTTGATCCATTACATAAATTTTAGAAAAGCGACTAAATTCATTTTTATGAAATTGCCGTGCTTTTTGGTTCTGAATTATTATACCATTTTTTTTTGCAATTTCAATACTTCGTGGGTCTGGTGGTTTACCTATATGATATGCTGCTGTTCCGGCAGAATCAACATCTACTTTTTTTGGATCAATTTTACTTTCCAATATTCCTTGCGCTAGCGGTGAACGACAAATATTACCCAAACAAACCATGAGTATATTTATTTTACTCATAAAAATAAGTTTATAGGCTCAGTTTTTGACTTAAGTCTTCCACGTATTTACGGAATTGTTTATCCGTAAAACTAAGATTATCCACTGTTTTACATGCATGTAAAACAGTGGCATGATCCCTTTTTCCTATTTGGCTACCAATACTAGCTAATGAAGCTTTTGTGAATTTTTTTGCAAAGTACATTGCCAGTTGGCGTGCTTGAACAATATGCCTTCTTCTTGTTTTGGACTGGAGTGTTTCAACATCCATTTGGAAATAATCTGAGACTACTTTCTGAATGTAGTCTATAGACACTTCTCGTTTGGTATTTTTAACAAACTTCATAACCACTTCCTTGGCTAAATCTATTGTAATTTCAGCTTTATTGAATGAAGATTGTGCGATGAGTGAAATGATACCACCTTCTAATTCTCTAACATTTGTTTTGATATTTTTTGCAACGTATTCTATGATATCTTCTTCTATTTCCACACCATCTCTGTAGAGTTTATTTTTGAGAATTGAAATTCGAGTTTCATAATTGGGAAGTTGTAATTCAGCAGAAAGGCCCCATTTGAATCGAGAAAGAAGTCTTTGTTCAATATCTTGCATGTCAACAGGAGCCTTGTCAGAGGTAAGGATAACCTGTTTTCCGTTTTGATGTAAGTGATTAAAAATATGAAAAAAGACATCCTGTGTTCCTGACTTTCCAGACAAAAATTGGACGTCATCAATAATAAGAACATCAAGTAACTGGTAGAAATGTATAAAGTCATTTCGAGTATTCTTTTTTACAGCTTCTATATACTGTTGTGTAAATTTTTCTGCTGCAATATAAAGAACTGTTTTATCTTGGTACTTGTCTTTAATTTCAACCCCAATAGCATGGGCTAGGTGGGTTTTGCCTAAACCCACACCACCAAATATTAGAAGGGGGTTAAATGATGTTCCTCCGGGTTTTGATGCAACTGCTAGTGCTGCCGACCGTCCAAGTCTATTAGAGTCTCCCTCTAAAAAGTTATCGAAATTGTAATTAGGGTTTAATTGAGATTCAATCTGCAGATTTTTAATCCCTGGTATAATAAAAGGATTTTTTAATTCTGTATTTTGGGAATATAGAGGTCCATCGACTTGTTGTGGGGTGAGTCCAATTCGATTTGAACTAGGTATATTTTCAGTAAAAGCATTACTGTTACCGTATCGATTTTCCATTCTAATAGAATATACTAATTTGGCGTCAGAGCCTAATTCTTTATGGAGCGCAGTCTTTAGTAATTTAACGTAATGTTCTTCTAGCCATTCGTAAAAAAACTTGCTTGGTACTTGGATGCTTAGAACATTGTCTGATATCTTTAATGGGATAATAGGTAAAAACCATGTTTTAAACGCTTGAGGCTGGATGTTATCTTCAATAAAAGTTAGGCAGTTATTCCATACCGAGATAGCTTTTGCGCTCATTTGCTTAGAAGATATTTTTAAAGAAATTTGAATGGTCCACGTTTGATTATTCGATATAACAAATATTCACAAAAAAAAATTAAAAAAAAATGAAATTGCTATTGAATAATAACTTTTTTTTTAAGATATTCAGGATCAGCAAAATGTAGTCAAAAATTAATATTTCCTACATGCTTTTAATTATTTCCAATTACTTAACATGACATACACAACAAAACCTACAGTGGTTCGCTATGTCGAAACTGACAAAATGCAATTTGTTCATCATAGTAATTACCCAAAATATTTTGAATTAGCACGAATAGAATGGCTAGCTAAATTAGGAGTGTCCTATGCTTCTATTGAAAAAGAGGGAATTTTACTACCAGTAGTTTCAATAAAAACTGAATTTAAAAAACCCTTATTTTTTGGAGATGAATTTAGAATTACTGTAAGTTTAAAGAAACCTCCAAAAGCAACTTTAGAATTTGATTATCTTGTTATTAACCAACATAAGCAGATAATTTGTGAAGGAAATACCATTTTAGCTTTTTTATCTGCTAAAAAAAATCGTCCGATTCGTTGTCCAGAATTTTTATTAATGCTATTTACTTAAAATAAATTTTCAGTGTATTATCACCTAATTCTTCTTTGCTAAATAATGGAGCATAAAACTCTGGCGACTTGATTCCTTTGTTAAATTTTTGTTTGGAAGTGAATATCCGTGCTTCATCCCATAATTCATGCTTAATAAAATAATTGAGTGTTTTTTGCCCACCTTCAATAAAAAGTGATAAAATATTTTTTTTGTAACAGAATTCTACAAGCGAATCAAGATTGAAAGGGTTTAATATGTGATATTCTTTATTTTCTTTTAGATGTCGCTCTGTTTTTTTTTTACACAAAATAATAGTTCGTAATTCATCCTTAAGTAAGGTTGCGTCTTCGGGTATTCTATTGGATGGATCAAGAATTATTCTCAACGGATTATTTCCTGGCCATTCTCTTGTATTTAAAATCGGATTGTCCTTAACCACAGTTTGAACACCAACTAAGATTGAAGCTTCTTGACTTCTCCATTGATGAACCTTTTGTCTTGAGAGATTATTGGATATCCAGAAGGGTCGATTTGTTTTATTTGTTAAAGGAGAGATAAACCCATCTTCTGTTTGTGCCCATTTCATTATGATGTATGGCCGTTTCTTTTGGTGAAAAGTATAAAACCTACGATTTAAAAATTCAGCTTCTTTTTTTAGGACAGCTTCAATGACTTCAACTCCTGCCTCTTTTAGTTTTAAAATTCCTTTACCAGATACTTGAGGGTTAGGGTCTCTTGAGGCGATTACAACTCTCTTGATACCGAACTGAACTATCAAATCTGCACAAGGAGGTGTTTTTCCAAAATGAGAACAAGGTTCTAAATTGACGTATAAAGTTGATTCAGTCAATAAAGTTTTATTGCTAACTTGATTAATTGCATTTACTTCTGCATGTGATTCACCTGCCTTTTGATGCCAACCTTCTCCAATAATTTTATTATCATGTACAATTATTGCACCAACTATTGGATTGGGATAGGTATTACCTATTGCTTTTTCAGCTAGTGCTAAACAGCGTTTCATAAAATCAACATGAATGTTATTTATCAAAAATTAAATTATTTTGGTACTACTTTTTAGTACATTATTATTGAGGTTAAATTTATAACAAATATTGAGTAATGAGGATTCGATATATCGAGAAAGCAGATAATAAAAAAATTGCTGCGACCATTCGAAGAGTAATAATAGAAATGGGAGCTCCAAAGACAGGTACTACATACGAAGATGAAGAGTTGGATGCTATGTTTGAAGCTTATGAAAAGGAACGATTCATCTATTTTGTAATAGAAAATGGAAAACAAATTTTGGGGGGTGCTGGTATTGCTCCTCTAAAAAATGGTGATCCTCTCATTTGTGAACTACAAAAAATGTATTTCCTTCCTGAAGCTCGAGGAAAAGGTTTCGGAAATCAAATGATTCA
>JAQWNZ010000020.1 GCA_029246125.1 Flavobacteriaceae bacterium | reverse complement strand
AAAAAAATCAGGAAAATTGTCCAGTAATTAAGCAAAGCATCCGCTTGGGGGCTCCTTTATCACGACCCTCCAAAATTGTCTGTGTTGGGTTGAATTATGCAAAGCATGCTAAAGAGGGGGGAATGGAACCTCCTAAAGAACCAGTATTATTTTTCAAAGCAAGCTCAGCGATTAATGGACCTTATGACAATGTAATTCTTCCAAGGGGAAGTCAAAAATCAGATTGGGAAGTTGAGTTAGCTTTAGTTATAGGGAAAAAAGCATCTTATGTGAGCGAAAAAGATGCGATGGAACACCTAGCAGGCTATGTATTACATAATGACATAAGTGAACGCGAATAT
The DNA here is from genome assembly GCA_029246125.1 of Flavobacteriaceae bacterium. Taxonomy (GTDB): domain Bacteria; phylum Bacteroidota; class Bacteroidia; order Flavobacteriales; family Flavobacteriaceae; genus MS024-2A. The sequence goes on along the minus strand of JAQWNZ010000020.1, from coordinate 7,724 downwards.
CAGCTCGAGAGATCTGGTCAGTGGGTAAAAGGCAAAAGCTGTGATACTTTTGCACCTATAGGGCCATTTATTGCAACTAAGGATGAAATTCAAAACCCACATAATCTTAATCTTTGGTTAAGCCTAAATGGGGAAATCATGCAACAAAGTAACACCTCTGATATGATTTTTTATATACCAAAGTTAATAAGTTATATAAGTAATTTTATGACCTTACTACCTGGAGATTTAATTTCCACTGGCACCCCATTTGGAGTGGGTCTAGGCCTTGATCCACAAAAATATCTAAAAGATGGTGATGTAATGAAACTTGGAATAGATGGGCTTGGTATTTCTAAACAATTTGTAAAATCTTTTGAAAATCTAAATAAAGAATTGTGAAAATTAAATTATTTGTAAAACTGTTAATATTAATTACTCTTAGTTTTTCTTGTAAAAACAAACTTCAAAACAATTCTAAATCACAAAATGATATTAAAGTAGATTACCTTAATGAAACAAAAGAAGACTTTGATAATAGAATTTCATGGTGGCGTGAAGCTCGATTCGGAATGTTTATCCATTGGGGAGTTTATGCCGTACCAGCAGGTATTCATAATGAAAAAAGAATAGAGGGTATAGGTGAATGGATTCAGAGATACGCACAAATTTCTATTGAGGAATATGAAAAATATGCAAAAAAATTCAACCCTGTTGATTATGATCCTATAGAATGGGTAAAAATAATGAAAAGGGCGGGTATGAAATATGTAGTAATTACCTCTAAACATCATGATGGTTTCGCTCTTTGGGACTCCAAAGTATCTGATTATGATGCTGTAGACTTTGCTCCGGTTGGCAAAGATTTGCTAAAAGGTCTTTCAGAAGCCTGTAAAAAAGAAGGAATAAAATTTGGTTTATATCATTCAATAATGGATTGGCATCATCCTCAGGCACAAGCCAATGATGAACCTAGATATGATTATCAAAATGTTCCAAATCCAGATTTTCCAATCTATTATAAGAATTATCTCAAACCCCAAATCAAAGAATTAATGGATAATTATGACCCTGATATTTTATGGTTTGACGGAGAATGGATAAATGACTATAGCCATAATATGGGACTTGATTTATATCAATATGTGAGAAGTTTAAAGCCTGAAATTTTAATAAATAACAGAGTTGATAAAGGAAGAAATGGTATGGCAGGGATGACCAAAGATGATAAAAGATATGCGGGTGATTTTGGTACTCCTGAACAAGAAATTTTGGGAGGTACTTCTTCAATGGATTGGGAGTCATGTATGACGATGAATGATACATGGGGATTTAAATCTTATGATAAAAATTGGAAATCAGCAGAAGTATTAGTCCATAATTTAATTGATATTACTTCTAAAGGGGGGAATTACCTTTTAAATGTTGGTCCTACTGCCTCTGGACTGATTCCTAATCCAAGTATATCTAGGTTAGAAAAAATGGGTGAATGGTTAGATATAAATGGAGAAGCTATTTATTCAAGTGAAAAGCTTGAAAAACATTATAAACAAGGGGAATATTTAAGATTTACAAAAAAAAATAATTTAAATAGTTATTTCGCAATAGCTTTAAAAAAGCCAGAAAATAGCATAACTATAAATAATATAGAGCCTAATAAAAATAGTTCAATTTATCTCCTTGGGTATGATGAGCCATTAATTTGGTCTTTTGACACTGAGAGAGGATTAGAAATTCAAGTTCCAAAATCTATTCCTGGAGAAATTGCATGGACCTTTAAAATATTAGGAAAAGAAATTTAATTTTTTTTAAGAGTGAAAATTGATTCACACCAACATTTTTGGAAATTTAATCCTCTTAATCATGATTGGATAGATGATACTATGTCTGTTATTAAAAGTAATTTTTTGCCAAAAGATTTAGAATCTATTTTAAAACAAAATTTAATAGATGGATCGATTTTAGTTCAGGTTGATCAAACTGAGAAGGAAAATGATCATTTACTTCATCTAGCAGAGCAGAACAACTTTATAAAAGCTGTAGTAGGATGGGTTGATCTCAGGCATAAAAACGTAGAAGAACGTTTAGCATATTATTCTAAAAATATTTATTTCAAAGGAGTAAGACATATAGTTCAGTCTGAAGAACAAGATTTTCTTCTAAGAAAAGATTTTCAAAATGGAATTGGAAAATTGAAGAAATTTAATTTAACGTACGATATTTTAATTTTTCCAAATCAACTTGAATCTGCGATTCAGCTTGTTAAAAAATTCCCAAATCAAAAATTTATTCTTGATCATTTGGCAAAACCAAATATTAAAAATCAGGAAATTGATTTTTGGAAACGGCAAATTGAAATTCTTGCAGAATCACCAAATATATTTTGTAAAATTTCAGGGATTGTTACTGAAGCTAATTTAAATGACTGGAGGTATGAAGATTTTATACCTTATTTAGACGTAGTTTTTAATGCTTTTGAAGAAGATAGAATTATGTTTGGATCTGATTGGCCCGTATGTTTATTGGCTGCTTCTTACAAGCAAGTTTATGATTTAATTTTGAATTATATAAATGATTTTTCAGAGTATCAAAAAGCAAAACTTCTAGGTAAAAATGCTTTGAGGATTTATAATATTACAGATTAGTATAAATGGATTTATATTTAAAAGAAAAAATAATTGTTGTAACTGGTGGTTCTAAAGGCATAGGATATGGTATCTGCCAACAATTAATTAAAGAGGGCGCTATACCAGTAATAGTTGGAAGGGATAGGAGATCCATTCCTCATGCTGTAAAAAAACTTAAAGAGACTGGAGGGAAAGTTGGATTTGCTTTCGCAGAATTAACAGATCCAAAAGATTGTAAAAAAGCAGTAGAAAAAATAATCAGTGAATATGGTTTAATTGATGGCTTAGTTAATAATGCAGGGGTCAATGATGGAGTTAGTTTGGCAGACGGTGATTTTGAATCTTTTACGAAATCAATTCATAGTAATTTGACTCATTATTTCATGATGGCACATTATAGTCTTCCAGCACTAAAGAAATCTAAAGGATCAATTGTAAATATTGGTTCAAAAACATCTTTTACTGGACAAGGGGGTACCTCTGCATATGCGGCAGCAAATGGAGGAAGAAATGCTTTAACTCGAGAATGGGCAGTCGAATTATTACCATTTTCCATAAGAGTTAATTCCATTATTGTAGCAGAATGTTATACTCCATTATATCAAAAATGGATAAAATCTTTTCCTAATCCAGAGGTTAAATTAAAAGAAATTGAATCTAACATCCCCTTAGAAAATAGAATGACAACTCCTGAGGAAATAGGAAGTGCTGTTGCTTTCCTTATTTCAAAAAAATCAAGTCATACTACAGGTCAACTCCTTTTTGTAGATGGAGGATATTCCCATTTAGACCGATCTCTATAATTAAAAGTCAATTAATACTTAGAATGAAAAAGCGACATAAAAAATATTGTTTTGCATTGGATTTAATAAATGATGAAGCACTAATTCAAGCCTATATTGAACATCATAAAGAAGTATGGCCAGAAATAATTCATCAAATCAAAGACACAGGTATTAAGGCAATGGAAATATATAGGGTTTCGGATAGGCTTTTTATGATAATTGAAACTACTCCAGAATTTTCACTTTTGGAAAAACAAATTAAAGATAATTCTAACCCAAAAGTTCAAGAATGGGAAACTCTAATGGACAAATACCAGAAAGCTTTACCTTGTGCGAGACAAGGTGAAAAATGGGTTTTGATGGAGAAAATTTTTAGACTGTAATATGCTTAGTTATTGGGAAAAAGCAGCACTACTTGAGTATGATTTAGTTGTCTTAGGCGGAGGAATAACAGGAATGTTTTGTGCCTTGACCTACCGTGAACACTATCCTCAAGCACAAATTGCTATATTAGAACGCGGACTATTTTCATCAGGTGCAAGCACCAAAAATGCAGGCTTCGCATGTTTTGGATCTCTTTCTGAACTGGTTGATGATACTAAAACCATGAATGCCCAAGATCTAATTAATTTAGTTCAATTGCGAAAAGAAGGGCTGTCACTTTTGAAAGACACATTAGGTGAAAGAAATATTGATTTTCAGTCCTTTGGAGGGTATGAGCTCTTTTTTGAACAAGTACCTCAGGCACTTGAAAAAATAGACGAGATAAACAAACTATTACACCCATTATTCGGTAAAACAGTTTTTAATTTTAACAAGGAAAAAGTTGATTCTTTCGGATTTAATAAAAACCATGTTCATCATTTAATTGAAAACTCTTTTGAAGGCCAGATCCATACTGGAAAAATGATGCGAACACTTAGGGCAAAAGTTAATTGTAGTAATATTGACTATTTCTCATGTGTAGAGGTAAAGGCTTTTGAGTTGAATAAGAATAAAACATCCATAAGTCTTAAATTAAAAAACCAAGCTATTGAATTAAAAACAGTAAAGTTAGCAATATGTACAAATGCCTTTACAGATCAGTTTTTCCCAGAAATTAAAATAAAACCCGGACGTGGGATTGTAATTATGACTAAGCCCATAGCTAACTTAAAAGTAAAAGGAACTTTTCATTATAAAGATGGGTATTATTATTTTAGAAATATTGGAAACCAGATTTTATTAGGTGGCGGAAGGGAGTTAGATTTTGAAAATGAGAACACTGTTGAATTTGGATTGAATCAAAAAATCAAACAGAAATTAATTAATGATCTTCGAGATTTCATTTTGCCTAATTATAAGTTTGAAATAAAATCAGAGTGGTCAGGGATTATGGCTTTTGGAAAAAACAAAATACCAATAATTGAAAAAAAAGGAGATCGTATTGCTCTAGGAGTTAGGCTTGGAGGAATGGGAATAGCAATTGGGAGTAAAATAGGACAAGCAACCGCAAGGCTACTTTTTGACTAAGCAAGTATATTAAAATAGTTTAATAGGATCGTAGAAGTTTTGTATTTTTATAATTCCCAAAAATATAAGAACAATTTTTATCAAATCCTTTCAATTTTGAGGTACCTACCACTCTTTGTTTACATGCTATTTTTCTTAGCCTGTAAATTCTCTATTAAAGATCCTACACCTAATATCATTTTTATTTTAACAGATGATCAAGGTTATGGTGATTTAGGAGTTTATGGTGCTAATGACATCAGTACACCAAACTTAGATCAAATGGCTGCTGAGGGGGCTTTATTTACCTCCTATTATTCAACTCAGCCTGTTTGCTCAGCTTCTAGAGCTTCAATTTTGACCGGTTGTTATCCAAATCGAATAGGAATTCATAATGCATATAGTCCAGGTTCAGAAGTTGGACTAAATCCAGATGAAACGACCATTGCAGAATTGCTAAAAGAAAGAGGCTATAAGACTGGAATTTTTGGTAAATGGCATTTAGGTGATGCGCCAAAGTTTTTCCCACTTAAACATGGTTTTGATGAGTTTTATGGAATACTTTATTCTAACGATATGTGGCCCAAGCATCCGCAGCAAGGTTCTGTTTTTAATTTTCCAGAGATTTTACTTTATGAAAACGAAAGACCAATTCGTGTATTAGAAGATCAAACTTTTCTCACAGAAGCACTCACTGAAAAAGCAATTAACTTCATAAAAAAGAATAAAGAAGCCCCATTTTTTATCTATTTGCCACACCCTCAACCTCATGTACCACTATTTGCTGCTAAAGCATTTCAAGATACCCAAGAAAGAGGATTGTATGGTGATGTAATTAATGAGATAGATAACTCAGTTGGAAAAATACTTAAAACACTTAAAGAAGAAGAATTAGATCAAAACACGATTGTAGTTTTTACCTCCGACAATGGCCCTTGGCTTTCTTATGGGGGGCACTCCGGATCTCCAGGAATTTTTAGAGAAGGAAAAGGTACTAATTGGGAAGGTGGTCATAGAGTTCCAGGAATTGTTCGTTATCCAAAGGCTATAAAACCAAATACTATCATAAACGCTCCAGCTATGGGAATTGATTGGTTACCTACATTGGTTGAGTTTACTAATAGTAATTACCCTGATAAAAAAATTGATGGAGCTTCTCTAGTTCCCTTACTTATTGGGGAAACTATAGAATCTCCTCATGATAATCTTTTTTTTTATTATCGGGAAAATGAATTACACGCTGTTCGACATAAAGATTGGAAGTTATATGTTCCCCATACATATAGAAGCTTAAATGGTAGAGAAGGAACTAATGACGGATTTCCAGTTCCCTATAATATGAATGAAATTAAAAAACCCGAGTTGTATAATCTAATCTTTGACCCCGAAGAAAATATTAATATAGCAGGATTACATCCTAAATTAGTTTCTAAAATTTCCAAGATTGCAGATTCTATTCGAGATGTATTAGGAGACAGATTAACTGGTGTAAAAGGTTCTGAAATTCGCCCTGTGGGCCGTATGGATTAATTTAAGACCAGGGACCGTGATGTAAAGCATTACTTTTATTATCAATGCGAAGAAAACCGTGAGCCCCAAAATAATCCCGTTGCGCTTCTATTATATTGGCAGTACTTTTCTCAGTTTTTAATGCTGTAAAATAAGACCATGCGCCCTGCATACAAAGTATTGGAATCTCACTTTCAATAGCTAGCTTGAGTGTTTCTTTCCAATTGTCTTTCCCAAGCTCTAATAGTTTTTTAAATTCATCACTTAACATAAGAGACTTTTTATTTTCAAAAAGTGTAATACAAAACTCTATAAGATCTGATTTAATTATAGATCCCTCTGTCCAAACCGAAGCTACTTCGCAAAGGTTAATTTCCCAATTATATTTTTTTGCTGCTAAAGTCAACATTTCAAAACCTTGATGATGATTGATCCAACGGGATAAATCATAACTTTTTTTAATTTGTAAAAACGAAGCTTCAAAGAGTGGCTTTTTATCATTAAATTTTTTTGCTAATTCAACTCTTTCTTTTTTGAACGAGGAAATGTAACGAGCGTAAAGTGCGTTAGCCATAAGGCTATTCGAATAGTTTAGTACTGTTCCTGCATTTGTAGCCCAAGCTCCTGTTCCTTTATTAGAAGCCTTGTCTTGAATTATATCAATAAAGAGAATTCCATCTTCTTGGTATTTAAGCAGCTCTGCAGTAATTTTTAAAAGGTAACTTTTACTTTTCGTTTTATTCCACTGGTCAAGTAAACTTTGAATAACTTCATACGAATTATTTGAGCGTAATAATCCAACTACTTCTGCTAAAAGTTGCATTTCAGCATATTCAATTCCATTATGAATCATTTTTACAAAATGTCCAGCACCTCCTTTTCCAAAATAAGCACAGCAAGAATTGCCTTTACTGTTTTTTGCAGCAATCTGGAATAAATTTTTTTTGACAATTTCATAAGCTGCTTTATTACCTCCTACCATTAAAGAGGGCCCATTTAATGCACCTTCTTCACCTCCCGAAACACCAACTCCTAGAAATAGCACTCCTTTTTTAATAAATGTTTTTGATCGTTTTTCTGTTTGAAGATAGTGTGAATTACCTCCGTCAATAATAATATCACCTTTAGAAAGCAAGGGGACAAGCTGTTTTAAAAGATCTTCTGTAGGATTTCCAGCGGGTATCATAACTAGTATTTTCCTGGGGACTTCAAGCGCAAAAACAAATCGATTTAATTCATCAAAAGCTTGTGCATTTTTTAATTCTGGATAAAGTTGTTTTTTCTTTATTGCGACTTTTTCTTCTAATTGCCTAATATGTCGGTTGAATAAAGC
>JAQWNZ010000038.1 GCA_029246125.1 Flavobacteriaceae bacterium | reverse complement strand
TTCAATAGCTTCTGTTAAATTTGATAAAATAGGAATATCCTTTGAGGTTGGCATGTAATCTTGAATTGGCTTACCTGCATGTTTATTATCAATAACACCTACAATAGGATTAGGGAGATAACGTACAACTCCACATCCCATTTTACCATAGTCGCTATCAATATGAGCTTCCATATAAACTGCTATCTTATGTGAAGGTTTAAGCATAAAATTCTTTTTTTAATTCTGCTCCATGGCCAGGTAAATCTAAAGGAGAAGTAATTCCATTTATCATCGGTGCTCCATTAGAAGGGTCGGGATTTAAATTGTAATGAGAATCTAAATCGATATGATCTATCCCTCCTGAAATTGATGCAGCAGCTGCAATAGCAACCGAGGACTCACTCATACAACCAATCATTGTTTTTAGTCCATGGGCTCTTGCTGTTGAAATAATTCGCAATGCTTCGGTAATGCCCCCACATTTCATCAACTTCATATTTACACCATCTACATGACTTGCAAAAGTGGGAATATTTTCAGCAAACCTACAGGATTCATCAAGATAAATAGGTAATGGTCGATTTTTATATAAATGTTTTAATTGAGATTCTTCCCCTTCTTTTAAGGGCTGTTCAATATAATCTACTTTTCTGTCTGCCAACCATTGCATCATATGTTGTGCCTGAGGAACATCCCAACCCCCATTTGCATCAACCCGTAACTTTACATCGTAATTTTGAGTACTTTTTACAACTTGTTCAAACATGGATTTATCTGCATCTAATCCCTGGGGAGAGCCTAATTTTATTTTCAGAGATTTAACTGTTGTTCCGTCTAAGAGTAAAGGTACTCGTTCTTTCACTACTTCTGGTGGATTGATACCGATAGTTACTGAAGTGGGTGTTTGAGGTTTTGAAAATCCAAGCATTTGATACAAGGGGAGTCTAGCTTTTTTAGCAGTCCAGTCCCATAAAGCAGTATCCAAAGCAACATATGCGCATGGGGGAACTTGTTGTATTTTAGCAATATCATAGAGTGATTGTATTGATTTTCCTTCAATTCCTTGAGAAATAAACTCCTCTAGAATTTGTTGTACTTCCTCCGAAGAACTTGCCCCTTCAGTCATTCCAGGTGCTGCCTCGCCCCATGCTCTGATTCCATCTTTCTCAAGGCACAAAAATATATTCTCTGATTTATAATTAACCCCTCTACTAATAGCTAATGGAAATCGTTTTTCTAGATTTACTTTATAAAATGTGATTTTCATTTTCTCTATTAATAAAAAGTTAATTGAATTTTGTCTTCAGTTTAAAAGACATCTCGAAAATACGTATTTATTTGAAGTTAAAAAAAGGAAACCATCGAAGGATATTCATTTAAATAAACCCTTTTTATTAGATAAGTTTTCACTCAATTTTTCTAAAGAAATTCCCCTTGTTTCCGGCATCATAGAATGGACAAAAATCAATTGAAGCATCATAAAGAATGAAAAAAATAAAAAGACCACTCCTGCCCCTATACTAGAAAATAAAATAGGGATAAATGAGGGAATTATTGCTGCTAAAACCCAATGAACACTTGAGCCAAAAGATTGGCCAGCATTTCGCAAATGGTTAGGAAATATCTCTGAAATAAATACCCAAATTACTGTTCCTTGACCAATAGCATGTGAAGCAATAAAGATAAATAAAAAGATAGGGATTAAGATTCCTCCCCACTGAAAAAAGAATGCACAAGCTACAAGACTTAAAGAAATAATATATCCAAAAGAACCTATATACATCAACTGTCTCCTACCAAGTTTATCAATTAATGAAATTCCTATAAATGTAAATATCAGGTTAGTTACTCCAATACCTACACTACTAAGCAACGATGTGCTTTCTCCTAATCCTCCCTCTTCAAAAATTCTTGGGGCATAATATAAAAATGCATTAATACCTGAAAGCTGGTTAAAAAAAGCAACTAAAAATGCTAGTTTCAAAGGAAAACGATACTTTGAAAAAAAAATTGAGTCTTTAATATTATGCTTTGAATTATCCACTTTAATTTCTGAAACCAATTCATCAAAAAACCCATTTGGATTTATTTTAGAGTAAATAGCTTTAGCTTCATTTAATCTATTTTTGGTAATAAGCCATCTTGGACTCATGGGTATTTTCAGGCAAAGAAAAGTATAAAATACAGCAGGAAATGCTTCTACCCCCATCATCCACCGCCAATCATGATTTCCAATACCACTTAATAGATAATTCGAGACAAAAGCTAGTAAAATTCCCAATACCAAGCTAAATTGGTAAAGTCCAACTAAACGTCCTCTGTCCTGTGAGGGGGCAATTTCTGAAATGTACGCAGGTGCTGCAATTGTTGAAATCCCTACACCCAATCCTCCTAAAAATCTAAATCCTGCAAAAGTAATAGGGTCATTTGCTAAAGCAGATCCTAAGGCAGAAATCGTGTAGAATATTCCAATCCATAATAAAGTTTGTTTTCTGCCAAAGCGTTGGGTTGGTATGCCTCCAAAAATAGCACCAACTACAGTACCCCATAGAGCCATTGCCATTACAACAAAACCATGAAACCTATCAGAAGAATCCCATAAAGTCTGTAATTTTTTGTCTGCTCCAGAAATGACTACAGTATCAAAACCAAAAAGAAATCCAGCAAGAGCTGCCACTAAAGACCAATAAAAGACCTGTTTCACTTTAAAAGTTTTTATTTAGATGATTTCCATGGAATAATTTTTATAAAAATAAAGAATTAAACATTATTGGGATTTTTCTTATAGATTATTTGACACATTCATTTTAAATTACTAACTGTGCTTATTTTAAAGTCTGTATATTTAAACAAAACGTATTGGTATGAGATTATTGAAAAGTTTTTTCGGACCATTAGCTTTGGTCATACTAATATCTGGTTGCATTAAAACTAATAATTCAGTGTTATATGAAGAAAGAAAAGTTCCCGGACTTCAAAAAACTGTTGAGGTCCTTCGAGATCAATGGGGTATTAACCACCTTTATGCTAAGAATCAATACGATTTATTTTTTGCTCAAGGGTATAGTGCAGCTGAAGATCGTTTATTTCAATTTGAAATTTGGAGAAGACAAGCTAGTGGAACAGTTGCAGAAATTCTTGGTGACAAAGAATTGAAAAGAGATATTGGTACACGTTTATTTAAATACCGAGGCAACCTTGATCAAGAATTGAATCATTACCATTCAGATGGAAAGAAAATTATTGAAGCATATGTTAATGGTGTTAATGCATATATCAACTCCGTTTTGAAAAACCCTGAAGAATTACCTTTACAATTTAAGATTTTAGGAATACAGCCAAAGCCTTGGACGCCTGAAATAGTTATTTCCAGACATCAAGGATTATTAGGAAATATTGGGCAGGAACTGGAAATCGGTAGAGCAGTTGCGCTTATTGGTGAGCAAAAAGTTAAAGATTTACTTTGGTTTCACCCTAGAGATCCTGAATTGGGTTTAGATCCAAAGATTGATAAAAATTTACTTTTTGATGATATCCTTGCTCCATATTTTGCTTTTAGAAAACCAGTTCAGTTTCAGGCTAATGACTTGGAAGAAAATTATCGGTCTCAAGTAAATATTGTTGCTTTAAATCAGAACAATGAGCTCTCAAATGATTCTCTTGATATAGGTAGTAATAATTGGGTCATATCAGGTTCAAAAACAATAGATGGAAACACCTATATGGCCAATGACCCTCATAGAGCTATTGCGGTTCCTTCTCTTCGTTATATGGCTCATTTAGTTGCTCCAGGTTGGAATGTAATCGGGGGGGGGGAACCAGAAATTCCTGGGATTTCAATTGGACATAATGGTATTGGCGCCTGGGGATTAACTGTTTTCAGAACTGATGGCGAAGATCTGTATCAATACCAACTCAATCCAGAAAATCCTCTTCAATATAAATATCAAGGTGAATGGGAAAATTTCAAGATAATTAAAGAAATAATCAAGGTCAAAGGAAAAGAGGATGTGGAAGTAGATTTGTATTACAGCCGCCACGGGCCAGTCACTTACCTAAATTTGGAAGAACTTAAGGCTTTTGGTCTTCGCTGCGCTTGGTTAGAACCAGGAGGCTCACCCTATTTAGCTTCATTACGCATGGATCAAGCAAAAAATTGGGATGAATTTAGAACTGCTTGTGAATTTAGTCATATCCCTGGAGAGAATATGATTTGGGCTGATCAGGATGGTAATATAGGGTGGCAGGCTGTTGGAATTGCACCCATTCGGAATCATTCAAGTGGATTAGTCCCAGTGCCAGGTGACGGAACTTACGATTGGGATGGCTATCTGCCAATACGAGAAAAGCCTAATAGCTTAAACCCAAAAATAGGATTTATAGCCACTGCAAATCAAAATGTAACTCCCTCTAATTATAACCATTGGAATGCTATTGGTTTTTCATGGTCTGATCCCTATCGTGGAGAAAGAGTAAATGAATTTTTAAATCATAAAAATAATTTGAATTTAGAGGATATGAGAAAATTACAAACTGATGTGGTCTCATTACCTGCAAGAATATTAATACCCTTACTAAATGAATTAAAGTTTGAAGATTTAGAAGTCAGGATTAAAAAACAATTGCTCAAGTGGGATCAAAATCTAGCCCCAAAATCTGTTGAAGCTGCTATATATGTTGCTTGGGAAGATAAAATCAAAGAAAAAGCTCACGAAAAATTCGTTCCAAAAAAAGTAAAGCCACACCTTCAAAGTCTTCAATTAAAAAGAATTTTAGATTGGGTACAAAATCCAAAAAATAGTCCTTTTAAATCACTTAATTCGAGAAACTTATTTCTTAAAAAGACCTTTAAAGAAGCGATTGGTGAATTAAAAATTCATCTTGGTGATGATCTTTCTAAATGGCAATATGGGCAAGAAAAATATAAGCATAGCTCTCTTATACATTCATTAGCTGCTGTATCTAGACCAGAAATTGCTTCCAAACTATCTCTTGGTCCTTATCCCCGTGGGGGTAACGCTTATACTCCAAATTCAACAGGAAGTAATAGGCGTCAAACTAGCGGTGCAAGTTTTAGAATGATAGTTAATACAGGTGACTGGAATGCAACTATAGGAACAAATGCTCCCGGTCAATCTGGAAATCCAGAAAGTCCCTTTTATAATAACTTGTATAAGGATTGGTCTGAAGACAAATATTTTCCAATCTATTATACCAAGAAAAATATTGAAAATAATCTTTATCAAAGGACTATACTAAAACCTTAATACTCTTATTTATCAGAATATTGATTAAAATCTAATTTAATCGGTTTTTCTTTATTTCCTTTCCTTCAAACACACAAGCTTGATTTCTTATTTAAGATAAAGTTTTGCTTATGTATGAAATCCTTTTTTGAATTTTGCCACAAAGGTTTAGTGCTGACATGGCCAGTAGAATAATCTATTGTCTTTTAAAAACTTTTAAATACTTAATTTCCTCAAAATCAATGAAAAAAGCAAGATATATCCTTTAAAAGAATAATTTAATAATTGTGAAAAGGATCCGAATTTATTCTTCTTAATCGTCATACCTTTATAACGTAATGAAATAAGATTTATTATAATCTCATTGGTTTAGTTATAAATACTTTTATTTTTAGGATTAGACATAAATTTATAAAAGACTAATCATGGAAAAAATTAATATTTTATCTAAATATGAGGAATTTGATAGCTATTGGAGTCCTCATTCTATAGCAGAACTAAATGGCCAACAGGTTATAATTGCTAAAGTAAAAGGAGATTTTGTATGGCACTCTCACAAAGATGAAGATGAACTTTTTCATGTAATAAAAGGAAAGCTTAAAATGCAATATCGTGATAAATCAGTTGAGGTTTTACCCGGAGAGATCGTTATAGTTCCAAAAGGAGTTGAACATTGTCCTTCTGCTGAAGAAGAGACTTGGATTCTTTTATTTGAACCAATTAGTACCAACCATACTGGAAGTGTAGTGACTGAAATAACAAAAAATGAGTATCCAAAAATATAAATCCTATGAATAAAACCTGCACAAAATTAAATCTGATAACAACGATAATAATTTGGCTGAAGTTAACTTTTGTCTTTTCACAAATAACATCAGAAGAAATAGATAATATTGTAGAAAGGACTATGGAAAATTTTACTGTAGCTGGTGTAGCAGTTGCCGTAGTTAAAGATGGTGAAATTATACATCAAAAAGGTTATGGAATTCAATCTATAGATAGTAAAAAAAAGGTAAATGAAAATACGAATTTTGGGATTGCTTCTAACTCCAAAGCTTTCACTGCGACTGCATTAGCAATTCTTGTGGAAGATGGTAAAATATCCTGGTCTGATAAAGTAATAAAACACATCCCAGAATTTAAAATGTATAATGACTATGTTACACAAAACTTTAATATCCAAGATCTTCTTACTCATAGAAGTGGACTAAGTTTAGGTATTGGGGATTTAATGTTTTTCCCTGATGGATCAGACTTCACAATTAATGATATCATTAGCAGTTTTCAACATTTCACTCCTGTTTCGGCATTTCGAACAAAATTTGATTATGATAATCTGCTTTATTTGGTTGCCGGAGAAGTTATTGCTAGAGTAAGTGGATCGACTTGGGAGGAATTTATTAAAGAGCGTATTTTTGGTCCTCTTGAAATGGACAATTCTTATGCATCACTAACTTTTATTACAGATAAAGATAATGTTGCTTCGCCTCACTTAAATTTAAATAAAGAACTATCCCTCACTGATCCAGAGCGGTGGGATCCAAAAAAAAAAAATGGGGCTGCGGGAGGAATTTATTCAAATGTAAATGATATAGCCAATTGGATGCTTGTAAATCTTAATAAAGGTAAATATGGTGACAATCTAGAAAAACAACTTTTCTCAAAAGCCAGTCAAAAAGAAATATGGAAAATTCATACGACAACCAACGTAAATATGAATCCAAGATATAATTCCCATTTTGCTGGTTACGGATTAGGATGGGAATTAACTGATGTTAATGGATATATGTTAGTTTCACATACTGGTGGGCTAATTGGAATGCTCTCCAAAACTCTTTTAGTACCTGATTTAAATCTTGGAATTATTGTTTTAACTAACACCTACATAGATGGGGTTGGAGTATTTTCTTCTGTAACTCAAACTATTTTAGATAAGTATTTAGGTTTAGATAATTTTGATTGGACAGAAACTTTTACTCAAAGATTAAGTCAAAGATCAAATAAGGCAGATGAAGTAGTCGACAAAGTATGGCTAACAGTAAAAAAAGCTGATAATTCTAATCTTGAATTAGAAAACTATACTGGTTTATTCAAAGATCCATGGTTTGGTGAGATTGAAATTTATCAAGAAGAAAAGAAGCTTTGGTTTAAATCGCTAAGATCTCCAAAATTAACAGGACAAATGTATTACTACAAGGCAAATACATTTGTTGCCAAATGGTCGGAATCTAGTTTAATTGATGCAGACGCTTTTGTTATGTTTCAATTAGACGAAAATGGTACTGCTCAAGGTTTTAAAATGAAAGGAATATCTCCCGCAATAGATTTTAGTTTTGACTTTCAAGATTTAGAGCTTAAAAGAATAAACTAAATGTTCTAAAATATATTTAGCGCTTGTTTTTCCTATTAACTTTAGTTTTCTGCACTGTGTAATTCAAAATATTTGACAACTGCTTTTTTATTCAAAAGATCAACATCCCACATTACAAAATTCATCGCTCCATTGTTAATTGCATCCGTAAAATAGAATTTGACATTTGGACCCATTCTTTTCCAAGTTCCTTTTAAGGGAGTCGAAATTAAAGTCCCGTTTTCTAATATAGTTCTACCCTGACCATCCAGAGTACCGCTGTTCTTCGAAGAGTTAATTGAAGCTACTTTAAAGGCTACATATACACTGCCATAGCCACTTATCTGACCTTCGAACATCATATCAGAATAGCCATCTGCTGGTATAATGGTAATTATATCTAGAACTCCACCTCCTTTAGGATTAGTTAAATCTTGACCGAAGGCATAAACACAGAAAATAGATACAAATAAATAAGTGAAAATATTCTTTTTCATTTTAATTGATATATGGTTAATAATGTTTCAATATACCAAAAATCTTAAATATCTCAATCACATATTTTGCTTGATGAACTTAATAAAAAAGGGATTACATTCAATTGTATTTTTTAATAAATTTTAAATGTTTATCAATCATCAGATCTTTTGGTAAACCATGCCCTATTTCATCAAGAATTATTATGTTTTTATCTTCGTCAGGTGTCCCTACAAGTTCATTCCACGGTAAAAAAGAATCTTCGAATTCAAAAATTCCGTCAAGTTTGCCTACAATATGAAGAATAGGTATTTTTATTCTTCTTACGTACAAATGAGATTCAATTTCTTTTCTGCTTTTTTGCAACATTAATCCTCCAACAAAAATTGCAGCTGATTTAACTCTGTTTTCAATAGCTAGGAGAATATTCGAAGTTACCGAGCCCCAGCTGTATCCCATATATGAAAGTTTTTTAATATTGAGATTTTTTCTTGTTTCTAAAAAATCTACAACTCTTTTGAAATCCTTGCCAATCTTTATTATTGTGTTTTTATATTCTTCTGTTTCATTTGGCCACCAGTCTTTAATAGTTTTTTTTCTATCCCATGTATTATGATAAACTGGGATTATTATTGAATAGCCCTCATCTAAAAGATATTTTTTTTCTTTAATTATAAATTCATCGATATTTAGTTTATTATTAAATATAGCCCATGCTCCTGGAAATTCAATTATTGGTTTTGACATATCTTTAAATCTTTCAGAAGTAATAATATATCCATAAAGTTTTTCGTCATTTTTATAGGTAGTCGACATTTCAAATTTTTCTATTTGATATTTTTTATCAGGTGATTCTATTTTATTCACTTGAACATTTAGAGGGGTATTTGGATAATCAAATTGGGATTTATAAACCTCAAAAACTTCGTCGCTAACATTTTTTTCAAGTCTAAAATTTCTTTCAATGTGTTTGACTTTAATAGTGTCGTTGTAGGGGCTGTTTTTTTGAAAATTTTTAACAAGTCGTAATCCGTTTTGCAAGGACCTATTGAATGGTGAAAGGCTGTAAAAACTATTGAAAGTATATTCATTTGTACCATATGAGCCTCCTAAAATCGCCTTTCGGTCTTGCCCATGAGAATTAATGATCCACTCTCTAACATTACCTGCTATGTTTGGTAATAATCCTGCTTGATTTGATTGTGAATTAACTTGTCTTGGCTTGATTGTGTTGTAATTTGAACCTTTTATATCAGGTAATTTTAAAATAAGCCCTGACAGCTGCGCCGCATCTATCCACTGAAAAATGTTAGGTAAGCTTAGTCCTCTAAATTTTGAATAGGCTTTGGCCTCAAACCAAGATATCCCATTTACTGGAAAATTTTCTTCACCATCAGGAAAATCACCATATGTCCAGTTTTTTGGTCCAGATTTTCCAAATTTATCAGTAAATAAACCAATAGTATTTTTAAAAGAATATTTTTTGCCGTTTATAGAGATTGGAAAATCCCAAAATTCTGGATTTCCATAACCCCCCTCATCAATAAATTCTTTGTATTCGATATTTGACACCTCATTTCTAGATACACCATAAGCATCAATTTTATTATTGTTGCCTAGAAATACACCCGGCATATTCACAAAGACTTCTGATTTAGAATTTTTCAAAACAAATCCTTTTGGTAATTTTTGAATAAGGCTAATATTAAAAAGCCCATATTCTTCATCCGAACCGATATATTCATATTCCCCGTTGATGAGCTTTAAATTAAAATCATTCTCTTCACCTAATGCAGGAACACTCAAACTGTCAATAGGGGTTTTTCCAACATAATTCCAAATCGAGTCCCTACCATATTTAACATAAACATCCGTTTTATCTAAATCACTATTTACATTTACTTTCCGTGATGATTTAATAAAAAAACTTTTTAATATTCGATTATCTGGATATTCCGCTAATAATTCTTTTGATTTTTTAAAAACATAGTAAATGTTATTATTATCGTATGCTATTGATATTTTTGGAAGGAGCTCATTAAGTAGTTCGTTTTTCGATTCTGATTTTCTGAAGAAATAAACGAAAAGAATAAGTAATAGCCCTGTAAATATGACATTTGCGACTTTTATAAACTTACTTTTTTTATCATTTGATTTGGGTTTTTGGCTTTCTGATTGCCTTGATTTTATAAATAAAAAAATTAAGGAAGCTATAAATGCTATAAATAATCCAATTATAATATAATTGAACCACTTGCCATCTATTGAATATTTTTCAAATAGCCAATCAATACCCTGCAATATTGTAAATCCAAAAGCAAGAAAACCGCTAATTACTTGAAGAAATTTATTAGAATTAAACATTGGAGTATATGATTATTAAAACAATATACAAAAATAGATTGTTGATGAATATTAATGATTTTTTTAAAATTTAATCCCCCAAAAAATAAATCTCACAACTACATATTGCTTTTCCAATTTTTTCTTCACTTAAACAGATTCTAACACATTCGTAAAATTGTTTTCCTTGTCCAATTTTAATAGCATCCAATAGCTCATCATCCGTTCGAAATTGGTTAAAATATTTTAATGCTCCTTTTGAGGTTTGAATTCTTGTTAAAAACAACTTTTTATAAGTTTCATTTTTTTTTGTCAAATAAATATCAAAAAATTCG
>JAQWNZ010000030.1 GCA_029246125.1 Flavobacteriaceae bacterium | reverse complement strand
AGTAAAACCAAGTCCTTTAGTTTATATGTCTCCAAGAGGGCTAATTAGTATCTTACTTTTTATCCAATTAAAAGAAGTTGAATTTATTGATTTATCAAATAGTCTCATTAACGAACGTGTACTTTTAATTGTAATATTAAGCTCAATGCTATTCATGCTAATTGGGACGTTAAAGAAGCCACAAACAGATTATCCGGAAGATGAGATTGATGACGAGACTCCACTTACAGTAGAAATGGATTTTGATCCTCCAGAGATACCTGAAAATAATTCTTGAAATACAATAAATTAAAAAATATGTATCCATTAAATCGAAATAGAAGATTAAGAAGTTCCTCTAGTATGAGAAATTTACTCCAAGAGTATCACCTTACTCCTAATGACTTTATTGTTCCATTATTTGTTGTTGAAGGTAAAAAACTTAAAGAGGCTATACCCTCAATGCCAGGGTATTTTAGATTATCATTAGATTTAATTGCATCAAAAGCCGTTTCGCTCTGGAAGCAGGATTTAAAAGCTGTATTACTTTTTGTAAAGGTAGCTCAGGAATTAAAAGACAATACAGGAGATGAAGCGATAAATCCCAACGGACTGATGCAGAAAGCTATTAAAACCATTAAAAATGCAGTTCCTGAAATGATTGTAATGACTGATGTTGCTTTAGATCCTTATTCTTCTTATGGGCATGATGGGATTGTTAAAGAAGAAAAAATTGTTAATGATCCTACATTAGCTGTTTTGTCAGAGATGGCTCTTTCACATGCTCAAGCAGGGGCTGATGTTGTAGCTCCAAGTGACATGATGGATGGTCGAGTTTTAGCCATCCGAAATCAATTGGAAGAAGCTCACTTTCATGATACAATTATTATGAGCTATAGTGCAAAATATGCTTCTGCATTTTATGGACCTTTTAGAGATGCTTTAGATTCTGCACCTGGATTTGGAGACAAAAAAACCTATCAAATGAATTTTGGAAATAGGGATGAAGCTTTAATAGAAATAGAACACGATATCAAAGAAGGAGCCGACATCATCATGGTAAAACCTGGCTTAGCTTATCTAGATATAATACGTGATTTAAAAAATTCAATTCAAACACCTATAGCAGCTTATCAGGTAAGTGGAGAATATGCTATGCTTAAGGCTGCTTCAGCTCAAGGCTGGGTTGATCATGATCAGCTCATGTTAGAACAACTGTTAAGTTTTAAACGTGCTGGTGCACAACTCATCGCAACCTATTTTGCAGAGGAAGCGGTTAAATTAATTTAGTTGTTTTATATGCCAAAACTTTTTAGTGAAAATTTTCTTTAATCTTTATATTCCATATGCTCTGTCTGGAGAAAATGGGTGAATCGAAATTGTAGTATTTTGATTGGAAATTATCTCTGTAACCAATTTACCAGTTGCAGGGCCTAAACTCCATCCCATCATTGAATGCCCCGTAGCCAAAACCAAATTTTTACATTTTGAATGCCTACCAATATATGGCAAGCCATCTGGTGATAATGGCCTTAATCCACATTTTACGTTTGCTAATTCTTCTTGAGAAATATGTACATGGGGATAATATTCTGACGCAGCTTGGGCAATAGCTGCAACTCTTTTAGAATTTATTTTATGATTTATTCCTGACAGTTCCATCGTTCCACCGAAACGAGTAAATCCTTGCATGGGAGTAACTGCTACTTTAGCTTCTAATAAAATTGCAGGTAAAGAAATTCCTGTAGGTTGATTTAGGTTTAGCCGGTAACCTTTTCCTGCCTGTACAGATAGTTGAATATTCAATTTTTTTAGAATTGATTCTGACCAAGCACCACTCGCCACAACAACCTCATCTACTTGAATCTCTTGAGCCGATGTATAAACTGATTGAATCTGGCTACCCTTTGATTTGAAACCAGTCACCTCCTGCTCTAAAAAAAAATGTACTCCCTTTTTATTTAAGAAAGTGATTAAGTTTTGCATAAATAATTCAGGGGTACTATGAGCATCACTTTCATACCAAAAACCTCCTGCAATATTCATAGGAGCGTGTGGTTGCTTTTTCAAGACTTCCTCTGGACTCAATTGATCTATTTTTAGTCCTAAATCTTTTGCCTTAGCTACCACTTCAGCTTCTTCTTTTTCAGCATGAGAAGTTTTGTAGGCCATCAGAAGACCTTTGGTTTCCAAATGGAAATTAAAGTGTTGGCTTTTTTGCATCTCAAGAAAAAGCTCTTTACTTAACAAATTGATCTCAAGTATCGTACTCATTGATCTTTGAACGTGAGAAAGTGTACACGACTTAATAAATTGTATCCCCCAGCGAATCAATTCTTTGTCTAAACGAGGTTTAATATAAAAAGGGCTTGAAGGTTTAAACATCCACTTAAAGCCTTTGATTGCCATTCCTGGAGCTGCCATAGGAATAATATGACTGGGTGTGAGGTAGCCAGCATTTACATGAGACGCTCCAGAATTTAGGGCGCCTTTGTCTACAATCGTAACTTCATGTCCCTCCTGAGAAAGATAATAAGCCGAACATAAACCCACAACACCACCTCCAATTTCAACTACCTTTTTTTGAGTCATACTATCTATAAAACTTGAAATCCCTTAACGTAAGGATCATCTGGATCTAAAATAAGTTTATTATATCCAGTAATACGAGAATTCCCCTCAATACTAGGTAGAATACCTTGAAAGTTTCCAACATTTGTAGTAGATTCTATTTTTCCTTTAAAAATTGATCCAATTACGCTTTCATGAATAAAATTATCTCCAACTTTTAATTTACCCTTTGCAAACCATTGTGCCATTCTAGCTGAAGTTCCTGTTCCACAGGGTGATCGGTCGATGGCTTTATCTCCATAGAACACTGCATTACTTGCAATAGAATTCTCAAAAGTTGGTTCTCCACCCCATAATATATGACTACACCCTTTTATCTTAGAATCCAAGGGATGTTCAAAATGGTTTTGTGAATTTATTTGTTCACGAATTAATCTACTCCAAACCACAAGTTGCCCTGCAGAATAAGCCTTGATTCCTTTAAAGTTTTCCTGTATATCAATGATGGCATAAAAGTTTCCTCCATAAGCAACGTCAATCTTTAGTAATCCTAAATCTGGACAATCAATTTTAATAGCTGTTTTTGCAAGAAATGCGGGAACGTTTGTGAACTTTACTGATTGAATTTTATCTCCAAGTCTATTATATTTTGCAATAACTAAACCTGCTGGTGTCTCTACCCTAATTTCTCCTTCACACTTCGGTTTAACCAAATTCTCTTCTAAAAGTATTGTAAGTGCACCAATTAATCCATGACCACACATGGGTAAACACCCACTGGTTTCTATAAATAAGATTGCAATATCGTTTTTGGGATCTTGAGGTTCGTAATAAAAGCTACCACTCATCATGTCGTGTCCACGTGGCTCAAACATTAAGCCTGTTCTAATCCAATCATATTCTTTTATAAAGTGAATTCTTTTCTCACCCATATTAGAACCTTTTAGTTCAGGACTTGGTGATTTTACTAAACGTACAGGATTTCCGGCTGTATAAGCATCAACACAATCAAATACAATACGCTCTGTTTCTTTCATAATGCTCTAGAGGTTATTTCACCATCAACTTTTCTTTTTAAACCCAAGAGATTTTCATTTTTCAATATTTCAGGAAGTAAGTCATTAGGACAATCCTGAAAAACAATTGGTCGCAACCAACGATAAATCGCGTCAGTTCCAACGGAAGTAAACCTGCTGTCAGTAGATGCTGGATAAGGCCCTCCATGTTGCATTGCCTGAGTTACTGCTACTCCAGTCGGTACACCTTCAAAAAGAATTCTTCCAGCCTTTGATTTTAATATTGATAAAAGTTTTTTGGAAATTTCTTGATCTGAAATTGATCCAAGAATCGAAGTGGTCAATTGACCTTCCATCAAAGTTGCTACTTTCAACATCTCTTCATTTGTTTTACATTCAACGATCAATGTAAATGGGCCAAAAACTTCTTCTCCGAGGCTAAGGTCTTTTAAAAATTTGGTTGCTTGAATTGACCCAATTGCAGCAGAACAACTTTTAGAAAGATAAAGGGTATCCAGTTTGCCCTTTGATTCAAGTTCTTCTAGTTTATTATCGAATTGATTTTGAATGTTACTATGAACCATCGGAGGTAATTCTAAACCTTCAATAGACTTGCTTAGTTCATTTGCTAAATCAAGAGTATTCATAGGATTACAAACAACAATTAACCCAGGATTAGTACAGAACTGACCTGTACCAAGCGTTACAGATTGAGCCAAGTCTTTTACTAATGAAGAATCAGTTTTTAGTTTATCTTCCAAAATAAAAATGGGGTTTACACTACCCATTTCAGCAAAAACTGGAATAGGTTCCTCTCTTTTTTGAGCCAAATCAAATAGTGCTTTTCCCCCAGATAGACTCCCAGTAAAACCAACTCCTTTAATCAAATTGTGTGAGACCAACAATCTTCCAATTTCATGAGATTGCCCTCCCAAATGAGAAAAAATACTTAAAGGCAGTTTACATTTTTCTAATGATTTATTAATAGCTCGAGCAACCAACTCACTAGTTCCAGCATGATAAGGATGAGCCTTCAATACTACTGGGCATCCAGCTGAAAAAGCTGAAATAGTGTCACCTCCAGCTGTAGAAAATGCTAATGGAAAATTACTAGCACCAAAAACAACTACAGGACCTATTGGATATAGCATTTTTCTCAAGTCTGGGCCTTTGGTATTAATACAAACTTGCGTTAATGATCCTTCATGTAATAATTCAATAAAACTTTGAATCTGGTCAATAGTCCTTTGAAATTCACCATTTGCTCGCCCCTCTGGTAAAGCTGATTCTTCTTGGTAGAGTTCTAATATTTGAGGTTTGGCTAAAAGCATTTCTTCTTGGATACATTTCAAGAAAAATGCCCGATCTTTTAAACTAGTCTCTGCAAAAAGATCAAAACTTTCATATGCCCCTTTTACTGATTCATTTATTTGGTCCAAAGTGGCTTGTTGAAAAATTGTCGTAATGGGTACTTTAGTTTTTGGATTTACAGTTTGAAATTGTTCTGCTTTTGAATTATGTTCCCATTTTCCTGCTACTAAATTCTTTCCACTTGTCATATGTATTTTTTATAATCTAGGTCATAAGGGCGTGTCTCTAGTCCCTTTTTTATAATATTTCCCACGTTTTCATGAACTTTCCCTGAAAGTTGTATTCTAGGTGGGCGTACATAACCAGTTCCAAGACCAGTTGCTACCTCACATAATTTGATATTCTGTACCAATTGAGGTGATATATCTAGTTCTAAAAGGGGTAAAAACCAACGAAATATCTCACGAGCTTTATCCCATTGACCTACTTTGCAGTATGTATAAATTGCAACGGTCTCTTCAGGGAATGCGTCTACTAGACCTGCAACCCAACCTGTTGCGCCCATCATCAAACATTCCATTGCTATTGTATCAACACCGCAGAGGATTTTGAATCGATCTCCAAAGTGATTAATCATTCTTGTAACATTTGTAGTGTCACGTGTTGATTCTTTTACCGCATTAATATTTTTGTGTTTTGAGAGCTTTTCAAACATCTCTAAAGTCACTTCTATCTTATAATCAACTGGATTATTATAAATCATAATGGGAAGGGAGGTGCTCTCTGCAACACTAGAAAAATAGGAAACCGTTTCATAGTCAGTTGCTTTGTATCGCATCGGAGGAAGAAGCATTATACCATTAGAACCTTCTGCTTCAGCCTTCTGAGCTAAATTTACAGCATCTGTTGTTGATTGTTCTGCAATATTCATTATTACTGGAATCTTTCCTTCTACTTGCTCTAGGGTAGTAGCCAATAATATAGTTCTTTCTGAGACTGTTATAGTGCTTGCTTCACCTAGCGTACCTCCTAAAATAATTCCATGAACCCCTGCACTTAACTGGGCATCTAAATTAATTTTAAAAGCATTTAGATCAAGCTGATAGTCTTTATCAAACTGGGTTGTGATTGCAGGCATTACACCCTCCCATTTAAAGTTTTTCATTTCAAATTATATATTCGATTATTAATTGCTGAATATAAGTTTTTTTAGAATTTGAAAATACCATTTTGAAAAAGATTTATGACATAAATCAAATAATTTTAATTTCTATAATCACATCCATTAGCTGTCAAACTTCTTTTTTAAAATCTTGATTGAATATTTAGAAAATGGCGAGTAAAAGGATAAGTGGTATGATCCAGCCAAAAACACTAGTTTTGTTATTAAGGTTACTTTAGGATTAAAATAAATTAATTGCAATGAAAAAAATTTTACAAACCATGAGTTTATTTATCATGGTATTATTAGGATTAGTCTATATTTCTGATTACAACTATTTAATTACAGCAGTTTCAAATATATATCTTAAAGGTCATACCACTGCCTTCCTTTCTGATTATAATCACTTTGACAATCGAAAACTTCCTGCATCAATGAATCCTATGCCTTGGCCTCTACATTCTAAATTCAACGAAATAACCTTATCAAAAGAACAAGAAAAAATTCATTTTGAAAATCAAACTGTTGCTTTATTAATAATTAAAAACGATAGCATTTATTTCGAAAAATACTATGATGGATATGGCGTTGACTCAAAAAGTAATTCTTTTTCAATGGCGAAAAGTTATGTCTCAGCACTTCTTGGTAAGGCAATTATGGACGGATATATTGAAAGCTTAGATCAGCCAGTAATTGATTTTATACCAGAGTTGACTGGTGAATTTGCTTCAGCTGTTACGGTAGGTGATTTAGCTAGTATGGCTTCAGGTCAAAAATGGGATGAGGCTTACTATTCACCATTTTCTGTCACAACAGCAGCCTACTTTGTTAAGGACTTAACAAAGGTAATTTTAGAGCAGCCTATAAATGAAACTCCAGGTAATAAATATGAATATAAAAGTGGAACTACACAATTATTGGGTATGGTAATTACAAATGCTACTGGTAAAACACTAACAGATTACTTTTATGAAAACTTTTGGAATCCCATGGGGGCAGAATATGAATCCTTATGGCAGATTGACAGTAATGAAAAAGGAATAGAAAAAGCTTATTGCTGTATTGCCTCAAACTCACGAGATTTTGCAAGAATGGCCAGACTTTATAAAGATTACGGAAAATGGGATGGTAAAATATTACTGGATTCTACTTTTATAGCCAAATCATTAAAACCTCGATTTAATGAAAGTCCTGAGTATGGTTACGGTTGGTGGTTAAAAAATTATAACGGGCATGAGGTCTTCATGAATCGAGGGCATCTCGGGCAATATGTACTTACTTTTCCTGAGGAAGATTTAATCTTGGTAAGACTTGGACATAGCAAAGGTCCTAAAGGTGATCCAGGAGATCCTTTTACTCCTGACATATACAGTTATATGGATCTTGCTTTAGAATTAAACTCAAATATTGGCTTTCCTTGATTCAAATAAAATCTTTTTTTAAAATATCCAGATTATACCATTTATGATAAATTTTAATGGCCTTTAGATTAAGGAATTTTTAAAATTAATATCATCTTAAATATTATTAAAACAAGGAAATAAGTCTCTTATTTAGATAATGAGAATTTGATGTAAGCCAACAAAAAATAACTATATTACAATTGTATTAAATTACAACCTAATGATACAAAACTTTGATGCTATAGTAATAGGTTCAGGAATCAGCGGTGGATGGGCTGCAAAAGAACTTTGTGAAAATGGATTAAAGACACTAGTTCTTGAAAGAGGCCGAATGGTTAAACATTTGGAGGATTACCCAACCATGCATTTAGACCCTTGGGAAATGAAAAATGGTGGAAATGTTTCTCAAGAAGACTTAAAGAAATACAATAAGCAAAAAAGGTGGGGTGTTAATGAGGGAAATCGTCATTTTTACAATAACGATTCTATTTATGATTATGATGAAGACAAAACTTTCGATTGGATTCGTGGAACTCAGGTGGGCGGAAGATCACTAATATGGGGGCGCCAAACATATCGATGGAGTGATGACGATTTTGAAGCTAACTTAAGAGATGGGATTGCAATTGATTGGCCTGTACGCTATAAGGACATAGCGCCTTGGTATTCATATGTAGAGAAATTTATAGGGGTTAGTGGTGAAAAGCTAAATTTGCCTCAACTTCCAGACAGCGAATTTTTACCTCCAATGGAGCTAAACTGCGTAGAAAAACAACTCCAATCCTCTATTGCTAATAATTATAGTGATCGGATCCTTACAATAGGTCGAGTTGCACACATAACAAAAGGCACTAAATCAAATGACAATCGCACGCAATGTCAATACCGAAATCGTTGTGACCGTGGGTGCCCTTATGGCTCATATTTTAGTTCCAATTCTTCTACCATTCCAGCGGCAGAAATAACAGGAAATATGACTCTTCGGACTAATTCTGTTGTGTCAGAAGTTATTTATGATAAAAAAACTCAAAAGGCTAAAGGAGTTCGAGTAATTGACTCAATTACTAAAAAAGTCCTAGAATATAATTCTAAAGTAATCTTCATTTGTGCATCCTCAATGGCTTCTACTTCAATTCTACTAAATTCCATTTCTGATCGTTTTCCAAATGGATTAGGTAATGACTCTGGCGAATTAGGTCATAACATAATGGATCATCAGTTGGGTAGTGGTGCATCTGGCTCTTTTGAAGGATTTGAAAATAAGTATTATACAGGCAGACGACCCAATGGATTTTATATTCCTCGCTTCAGAAATATAGGAGGAAAGAAAAAAGATGTTGACTTTT
Organism: Flavobacteriaceae bacterium; assembly: GCA_029246125.1. Taxonomy (GTDB): domain Bacteria; phylum Bacteroidota; class Bacteroidia; order Flavobacteriales; family Flavobacteriaceae; genus MS024-2A. The sequence continues at coordinate 3,597 of JAQWNZ010000030.1, read as the reverse complement.
TAAGAGGTTACGGCTATCAAGGTGGAGCAAGTCGTGGAGATTGGTCTGAAGCTATTGCGGAATTCAGCTATGGCTCTGAATTTAAAAATGCTATGCTTAAGCCTGGAAAATGGAATTTAGGTATGGGTGGCTTCGGAGAAGTATTACCTTATCATGAAAATCGAATGTATTTGAATTATAATAAAATTGATCAATTTGGAATGCCAAAGATTGTTTTTGATGCTGAATTCAAAGAAAACGAAAAGAAGATGAAAGAAGACTGGAAAGTTCAAGCTGCTGAGATGCTAGAAAGTGCTGGTTTTAAAAATGTTAATATTTTTGATTCAAATGCTCCAATTGGCAAGGGTATTCACGAAATGGGAACAGCACGTATGGGGCATGACCCAAAAACTTCAGTATTAAACAAGTATAATCAGGTTCATAGTGTGCCAAATATTTATATGACAGACGGTGCGTTTATGACTTCTTCTGGAACTCAAAACCCTTCCTTAACATACATGGCATTTACTGCTCGTGCGGTAAATCATGCTATATCTGAGCTAAAGAAAATGAACCTTTAAATATGCCTTAACGAACAGTCGAAATACAAGAAGGTAGATTAAGTCGGGGATACAACAAGCTGATTTCCTAATACTCCAGAAAGTGAATATAATCAAACGCTAATTAAAGTAATCTCAAATTATGTTTAAGTTGACGGATTAGGAATAGATTCGTGTATTGAATTAATTTTTTCTAAAATCTCATCACTTAGACGAATTTGAGCGGTATCAATATTTTCTTTTAGCTGAGTAAGATCTGTTGCCCCAATAATGTTACTTACCATAAAAGGTCGATCATTTACAAAGGCTAAAGAAAGTTGAGTAAGGGTTAGACCATTTTTTTCTGCCAAATCATGATATAATTCAACTGCATTTTTACAAGGGTCAGAACTATAGCGGTCGTATTGAGGAAATAGTGTTAATCGAGCTTTATCTGGTTTTTTACCCTCTCTATATTTTCCAGAAAGAACCCCAAAAGCAAGGGGAGAATAGGCTAAAAGACCTACGTTTTCTCGATGAGATACCTCGGCATTACCCAACTCAAAAGTTCTGTTTAGGAGTGAGTAAGGATTCTGAATAGTTCTCACTCTAGGACGCTCTGAATTGGAGGCTCTTAAAAAACCCATAGTACCCCAAGGAGTTTCATTAGAAAGGCCTATATACCTAATATTTCCTTTTTTGATATGAATATTTAGAGCTTCTAAAACCTCTTCAAAATTTTCTTCCCATCTATCACCACGTTCAAAATTGTATCCCCTTTTTCCAAAATAATTGGTAGGCCGTTCGGGCCAGTGCAATTGATATAGATCTATATAATCTGTATCTAATCGTTTGAGGCTATTTTCAATAGCAGCATCTATTGTTTTTTTGCTGTAATTTTTATCAGTTCGAATATGCTTACTAAATGCTGCTGGGCCTACGATTTTTGAAGCTAAAATAATTTTATCTCTAAGTCCCGATTTTTTAAACCACGTCCCAATAAAAAGTTCTGTATCTCCTTGCTCTTCTTTTCTAGGAGGGATGGGGTACAACTCGGCAGTATCAAAAAAATTAACCCCTTGCTCAAAGGCAAAATCCATTTGGTCATGACCCTCTTGCTCTGAATTTTGTCTACCCCAAGTCATAGTGCCTAAACATATTTTACTTACTTTGATCTGGGTACCAGGTAATAGATTGTATTCCATTATTTAGATTCTAAAAGTGAGGTTATTTTGTCAAGAGATGGGCTTAAAACCACTTCAATTCTTCGATTTGAAGCTCTACCCTCTGAAGAACTATTTGGCGCTATTGGCATATACTCACTTCGGCCAGCAGCAGTAAGATTTTCTGGAAGTATTTGATTGTTTTCAAGAAGAATTTTAACTACAGCTGTAGCCCTTTTAGTTGAAAGATCCCAGTTAGATTCTAATTGTCCTTTAGCAGAAAAAGGAATGTTGTCTGTATGCCCTTCTATTAAAATTGATATATCTGGATTTTCTTCTAACACATAAGCTAGTTCATTTATGGCCTTTTTACCCTGAGGCTCAATATCCCATTGTCCTGAATTAAATAATAGTTTGTTTTCCATAGAGACATAAACTTTTCCATTTCGTTGTTCTACTGAAAGCCCTTTACCTTGAAAATTTAATAATGCATCTGAAAGTCTATTTTTGAGTTCATCCAAAGCCCGCTTTTGACTCTGAATCATTTTTTCTAATTGATCAACACGTTCAGATCGGGATTGGAGTTCTGTTTTTCTTAATGCAATTTCTTTTAATAGTTTATTATTTTCAGCTATACTAGTTTGGATTTTATCTTCGCTGTTTTCTTTTAGAAGAGTATATTTTTTCTCCCAATCTTTAATTTCATTTAAAACACTTTCAATACTGTCTCGAGAGCGCAAAAGGTAAGTTTGAACTTCTCCTAAATCACTATTTAAACGATCCCAAGATTGTTGAAGTGAATCTCTTGATTTTTCAAACGAGTTGCGCTCCACTTTTACAACTGCATATCTAGCCTCTAAATCGTTAAAAATCTTTGTTGAGACACAACTTGAAAAAGTAAAAGCTAGAAGACAAAATATTACTGCAAAGGAAAAATTCATAATTAAAATTGTATTTCAAGTCCAACGGGACAATGATCGGAGTGTTTAGCGTCAGGTAACATAAATGACTGTACTATTTTTTCTTCAAGATTCTTACTAACTAATGCATAATCAATACGCCATCCCTTATTATTATTTCTTGCATTAGCACGGTAGCTCCACCATGAATATTGGTGTGGCTCTGAATTTAGATAACGAAATGAGTCTATAAAACTAGATTTCATGAAATTATCTAGCCATTCTCTTTCTTCAGGTAAAAATCCAGATACATTTCTGTTTCGAACCGGGTCGTGTATATCTATTGCCTTATGACAAATATTAAAATCGCCGCAAATAATAAGATTAGGATGCTCTTTTTTTAGTGTTTTAATATACTGATTAAATTCATCCATAAATTGAAATTTATAATCCAATCTTGCAAGATTAGTTCCGGAGGGTAGATACAAACTCATAATGGACACCTTATCAAAGTCAACTCTGAGAATTCTACCTTCATAGTCCATATGATCAATACCACTGCCATAAGCAACATTTTTTGGTTTTTCTTTTGAAAAAACTGCAACACCACTGTAGCCTTTCTTTTGGGCAGAAAACCAAAAATGGTGATATCCAATATCTTCTAAAACAGAAGTGTCGACTTGAGTTTCCATGGCTTTAGTTTCTTGGATACAAATTACATCGGCTTGGGTTGAATCTAACCAAGAGGCAAAACCTTTTTTAAGTGCTGCACGTATACCATTAACGTTATAAGAAAGAAGTTTCAAAATGATTTTTTACGAAGATAAAAAATCCAAATGGGAAGGAAAATTAAATACCCCTAATCGTATAAAATCTTAAAAAGATTTTAAAACTGTCTTAATAAAGTCCCAATGGAAACTTTACCTTCGATAGTAGACTTTAATTCAGCAATAGCAATCCGCTCTTGTTTCATTGAATCTCGCTCTCTTAGAGTTACAGTTTGGTCTTCAAGACTTT
>JAQWNZ010000017.1 GCA_029246125.1 Flavobacteriaceae bacterium | reverse complement strand
ATCAGCTGCTCCTTGTGAAATGGCAGGGGTGATACCTGTCCAATGAAACCAGGAAGCATTTTTAAAAATAGATTTCCAATCAATCATTCCAGGTTTAATCTCAGCCATAGCTGAGTTCGCACGATCATATATCACTTTACTCCCTCTGGATACTGCACCTGTTTCTAAAAAATAAATCCCTAAGCGGTCTCCTCCTCTAAGTATGTGCTTAGTATTGACACCTCTTTTACGCATTTCCATTAATGCAACATCCCCAATATCATTTAAAGGAAGACGACTCACAAAACTTGTTTCTATACCATAATTTGCCAATGAAACTGCTACGTTTGCTTCTCCTCCACCATAAACAATATCAAATTGATTTGTCTGAGAAAACCTAAGAAATTCTGGAGTAGAGAGACGTAACATGATTTCTCCGAAAGTAATAACTTGACTCATATATAATTTTAAATTTAATAATTAAAATAACACTTGGCATTGTTATAGCAAATGTCTTGGATAATGCCTCCTATCAATTTCATGTCTTGAGGAAGTATTCCTTTTTTAATGTCATTTCCAAAAAGATTGCATACTAAACGTCTAAAGTACTCATGCCTAGGAAAGGATAAAAAGCTTCTTGAATCAGTAAGCATGCCAATAAAGCAGCTAATCAGTCCCATATTGGATAAGATGTTAATTTGATCCTTCATACCATCCAATTGATCTAAAAACCACCAGCCAGATCCCCATTGAATTTTACCTTTTGTACTTCCGTCGTTAAAATTACCAATCATGGTAGCCAAAATTTCATTGTCAGCTGGGTTAAGGTTGTACAAAATGGTTTTGGTAAGCTGATCTTCGGTGTCTAGTGTATCAAGATAACGTGACAATCCATAGGCAATGGAGTAACTTCCGATACTGTCCCAACCAGAATCAGGCCCTAATTTATTAAACATACGTGTGTTGTTATTTCTCATTGCACCCAAGTGAAACTGTTGGATCCATCCTAGTTTATGATAAGCTTTACCCAAAAATAAAAGTAATTCCGTTTGAAACCTTTCTGTTTCTATCTTACTCAGTTGCGCCCCTTTTCTCTTTTTTTCAAAAATTCGTTTAATTTCTCTGTTAGTTGTTTGCTGAAATGGCATGTACTCAAGACCATGATCAGCTAGTCGACATCCATTCCTGTGAAAATATTCTATCCGATTTTGCATTGCATCACACAAGTCAGTGTAGTTATCAATTTTAATATTTGCAGCTAGACTCAGCTTTTCTATATAGGAATTGTAATCTTCCCTATTAATAAATAATGATTTGTCAGGTCTAAAGGCAGTACTTACTTTAGTGTTAAAATCGGATTGATTTAGAGTTTTGTGATTTTCGAGATTGTCTGTTGGATCTTCAGTAGTACACAATACTTCTACTTTCATTTTCTGAAGTAGAGATTGTGTCGAGAATTCTCCTGTTTTAATCATTGCTGTGCTTTTTTCATAAATATGAATCGCATTTTTACGGGACAATAATTCTTCAATTCCAAAATAACGACTGAGTTCAAGATGAGTCCAATGATACAATGGATTTCGAATCATATAGGGAACCGATTCTGAAAATACTATAAACTTTTCTTTGTCAGTTGCAGTTCCAGTAATGTATTTTTCTTCAACACCCAAAGTCCGCAAAGCCCTCCATTTATAATGGTCTCCACTAAGCCACAATTCAGTAATATTACTAAAAATCTTGTTTTCAGCTATGGCTTTAGGGGGTAGATGATTATGGTAATCTATAATTGGTAGCGGAGCAGCAAAATTGTGATACAGTTGCTGCGCTTCTTTTGTTTCTAAAAGAAAATTATCATGTATGAAAGGAAGAGTATTTTGGTTAGATATCATTTTAAAATTCGGGATTAAACTTTTGGTTCCCAACCCTCAGCATATTCACGATTCCAGTTTTTCATGATCATCTTATTGTTTTTTACTTTTCCGGTTTGTTGATCAATCTGAAGCTCTTCCCTAGCATCTTGAGACATATTGGCGAGGTGGCAGAGCATTGTTGAAATACTTGCATCCTTAATTTCTGCATTAAGTGATTCGTCTTTACGAATAGCATTAAGTAAATTTCCAACATGATTTACATCTAGTTGGCCTTGCCCCCTTGTATCTGTAGTTTGACTCATCTCACCTTCCAATTCAGATTTGACTAAATTACCGCCAAGGTCATACAACTTGTAGAAGTTGCGGTCGAGTTGAATACTTCCTTTGCTTCCATAAATGGTCACTCCACGTCCCGGTCTTTCAGGCTTAATTAGACCTCTGCTGTGTCCTGTCCAAGTGATAAATTTTTCTTTTGGATATTTATATGTAACTTGTTGGTTATCAGCAAATTCCCAGTCGTCTTGGTAGGTGTATTTTCCACCAACAGAAGAAACACTGTCAGGTAAATCGATATCTAAAGCCCATCGACAAATATCAATTTCATGTGTTCCATTATTGTGGATTTCCCCAGTTCCCCAATTTCTAAACCAATGCCAATTATACGGATGTATATTGTCCTTATAAGCTTTTCTTGGAGCAGGTCCTTGCCACAATTCCCAATCTAATGTTTTAGGTATGGCAACTTTTTTCCCTATACCTATTGAGCCACGGTTATTGGAGTAATAGGCCTCTCCCTTGTATACTTCACCAATAATGCCATTTCTGATATCATTAATGGCGTTAATGCTAGTAACCGCTGAACGTTGTTGATTTCCCATTTGGACTTTGAGACCATACTTTTTTTGAGCAGCTACCAACAATGTATTTTCATGAGCATTATGACTACAAGGTTTTTCGATATACACATGTTTTCCAGCTTGCATTGCCAATATTGTCATTGGAGTATGCCAATGTTCAGGAGTAGCGATAAAAATAACATCAAGGTCTTTTTTTTCTAAAAGCTTTCTAAAGTCTTTTTCTACTTTTGGGAGATATCCTATATTTTTTTTACTCCACATATTATGTTCTTCAATGATGACTTCATCAACATCACAACTATAAAGAACTTTTGTATTTTTTTGCAGGTGAATAGCAGCAGCAAGTGCTTTCCCTCTACTGCGAACACCAGCAATGGCGCAATTTATTCTGTCGTTTGCGCCTAGAATGTCTTTTCCAATCATAAAATTAGGGCTAAGTATTCCAGCGGCAGCGGAAGTAGTTCCTAGCAAGGTTTTTTTTATAAAATTTCTACGTGATTTTTTCATGAGCTTAGAATTCTCTGATTTTAATATTTTTAAATGAAACCTTATCACCGTGGTCTTGTAAAAGAATCACTCCATCTGGCCATCTGCCAAACCCATCCCACTTTTCATATTTACTTTTTTCTACTAGCGCTTTGAAAACTTGACTGAAGCGATTGAATTCAACAACCTTTACATGGTTTAGCCAATGCTCAACTTTACCACCTTTTACTAATATTCTGGCGTTGTTCCATTGGTCAATACCCTTAAAATTCTTTCCTCTTGACCCGCTTGTTTTATTTTCGGCACGAATTAAATCGTAGAGAGAGCCTACAGTTCGATTGCCGTTCTTACCCATCTTGGCATCAGGGTGCTTCTGGTCATCTAATATTTGAAATTCTAATCCTATGGCAGAACCATCTTCTTTATTTAAATCAGGTTTTACAAAATATTTAATGCCACTATTGGCACTTTCGGTCAATAGAAAGTCAATATTCAATTCGAAGTTTCTAAATGTTTCTAAGGTAACAATATCCCCTCCGTTTTTTGACTCAGCTCCATTAGATGCTTCAACGGTTAGTATTCCATTTTCTATAACCCAGCCTTTTTTTGGAAAATCTTTTAATTTTACTCCACGCCACCCTTGAATTGATTTCCCATCCCACAACATTCTATATCCAAGGCGTTTTTCTTCTTTTGTTAATTTATTTTCAAGATAACTTATTTGCGGGGCCAAATTTGATGAAATCATTCTATTGTTTTCAAGATCTACGGTTAACACTCTAATATTTCTCCATTTCACCTTTTTCCCTTCGTCTTTGGGATTTGAAATTCCGTGAACTTGAAATGCAATAAAGCCTTCTGAAGTAACTTCATCAATCAAATTAGAGGCTTGTATTCCATTGACATAAGTTATTATTTCACTTCCAATTGCTTCTATTCGATAAGCATTCCATGTTCCATTGACAAAAGCATCTTGTCCTTTTTTGTTTCTTGTGAGCGGGTAAAGCCAGCCTCTTCTTGCCTCATCATATATCCCTCCAGCCCATTTTCTTTGACTTGTTTCTATTTCACACTGATAACCATGGACTCTACCATCCATATAAGTTGAAATACTCTCACTTCTAAATTGAACACCAGAGTTTAAACCAAAGTCAACCTTAACTTCAAATTCAAGAATGAAGTCACTGTACCTCTTTTTGGTTGCTAAAAAACTATTTGGAGTATTAAGTTTGGAGATGCCAACTAAAATTCCATTTTCGAGTTTAAACTCTGCTTCACCATTAAGTTGCTTGAAATTATCTAGTTTATTGTTCTGGAGTAAATTTTTCCATCCTACATCCTGAGCGTGAAGAATGGTATTCGGATAAAGTAAAATACAAAAAATGATTAACGTATAATTTATATAAAATCTATTCAAATTCATTTAGCTTAAATTATTAAGATAATTCAAGATAGCAAAAGTTTTTGTTAAATTGCATTTGCTAAAAATATAGATTTTATTTGTTAATTCTTATGATATGAATTCACGTAGATCGTTTATTAAAAAGGGTGCTGCAGCGATAAGTGCACCAATTGTAATTCCTGACGCATATATTTTTTCTTTACACAATTCTCTTCCAAGTGATTCTGTAAATATTGGAGTTATAGGTACTGGAGATCGAGGCCAAGGTTTAATGAAAATTTTAAATCGAATTAAGAAGCTCAATTTAGTAGCAATTTGCGATACACTTCCGTTCCGATTGGAAGCTGCAACTTCAATCTCCCCTAAGGTAAAAACATATAAAGATTACAGAAATCTTTTAGAGCACAAAGGACTGGATGCAGTAATTATAAGCACACCTTTAAATACTCATGAAACTATTGCATCGGATGCAATTGACGCTGATTTACATATTTTTTGTGAAAAGACTATGGTTAAGGGTGACATGGCTACTCTAAGACTCCACGAGAAAGTTAAAAGTAATCATAGAAAAATATTTCAGACAGGACATCAATATCACAGTTCCCGTTTATACGCTCACGTGGTTGAAATGATTCAAGGAGGAGAAATTGGAAAGGTTAGTGCCGTTCAAGCCCAATGGAATAGAAACGGTAACTGGAGAAGACCTGTACACGATCCTAAATTTGAGCGTCAAATCAACTGGCGTATGTACAGAGAGTATTCTTATGGGTTGACTGCTGAATTGAGCTCCCATCAGATTGATTTTTGCAATTGGTTTTTAGATACACACCCAGAAAAAGTAACAGGTTTTGGTGATATAAGTTATTGGAAAGATGGACGTGAAACCTATGACAATACTCATCTTATCTATTCTTATCCCAAAGGAGTTAAAGCGAGCTTTAGCTGTTTGACTTCCAATGCCAAAGATGATTATCAAATCAAAGTTTTAGGGGATAAGGGGACAATTAGTATTGATTATCATCAAGCTTGGAAATATCCAGAAGGTAAATACGATAAGAAAATGACTGATTTTGACGGAGTTTCAGGAGCAACAACTAGTTGGATAGAAGGCAAGGGGACTCCAATTGATTACGAACACAAAGAACCTACAAGACAGGCGCTTGAAGATTTTCGAACAGCCATTGTCGAGGACAAAATGCCACTATCCAATTTTAAAAGTGGAGCCAAAACATCCTTTGCAGTTGCGATGGGTATAAAGGCAATGGATACTAACCAAGTAGTAGAATGGAATTCAAAATACAATGTATAAAATGATAAATTTTGTTTGAGATTCAAGATAAAATAATTGTAATTACTGGAGCTACGGGAGCTCTAGGTGGTGCACTGGCATTGAGCTTAGCAAAAGGAAAAGCACAATTAGTGATTTTAGGAAGAAACCGAGGCCTCCTAGATGAACTCGCTTCAAAATTGACACCCTACACAAAGGTTCATATTTTTGTAGTTGATGTAATGAATCGATCTGACTTAATTCAAGTACGAAAAGAAGTGATGTCAAAGTTTGATCGAATTGATGTATTAATTAATACTGTAGGGGGAAATTTACCTGGTGCTGTTATACCAGACGACAAATCAGTTTTTGATCTTTCGGAAATAGATTTTGATCAAGTTGTAGATTTGAATCTTAAAGGAACTTTACTGCCATCTTTGGTTTTTGGAGAAGTTATGAGTCAAAAGGGTAAAGGATCAATCATCAATTATTCTTCGATGGCAGTTGATCGTGTAATTACTCGTGTATTGGGTTACTCTGCATCTAAGGCTGCGATGGAAAACTTTACTCGCTGGATGGCAGTAGAAATGGCTTTAAAGTTTGGAGATGGAATTCGGGTTAATGCAATTGCTCCTGGATTTTTTATCGGAAAGCAAAATAAAGACCTTTTGTTAAATCAGGACGGAAGTCTGACTGAGCGAGGTCAAAAAATAATAAGAAATACCCCAATGCAGCGCTTTGGAGAAGCTGAAGAATTGAATGGACCCATTCAGTTTTTATGCAGCGATAGCGCCAGTTTTGTAACTGGTATCGTATTACCTGTTGATGGTGGATTTTCTGCCTACAGTGGAGTTTAAATTAAACATCATATGATAGAATCTTTTCGTTGGTATGGTCCAAATGATCCAGTTTCATTAAGTGATATCCGTCAAGCTGGTGCTAAAAATGTGGTTTCTGCTTTACATCACATCCCGAATGGGGTGGTTTGGGGAATAGATCAAATTAAATCTTATCAAGAGTTGATCAAAAAAGCTGGATTAAAATGGGGAGTTGTTGAATCTGTTCCCGTTCACGAAGACATAAAGCAGCGTAAAGGTGATTTCGAAAAGTATACTAAAAATTATAAAAAGACACTTGAGAATTTAGCAAGTTGTGGCATTGTTACCGTCTGTTATAATTTTATGCCAGTCTTGGATTGGACACGGACACATCTGCACAAACCCCTAGAAGACGGATCCACAGCCCTTGCTTTTGAAGTTAATGCGATGCGTGCTTTTGATTTATTCATACTTAATAGGCCAAAGGCAGTGAATGAATATTCGGTTGAAGAATTTAACAGCGCAAAAAAATATCATAAAAAATTAAAAATCAATGATATAAACAGGTTAACTGAAAGTATCATTGCAGGTTTACCTGGAGCAGAGGAAGGCTATACATTATCCCAATTTAATGATTGTATTAAAGCGTACAATCACTTAAATAAAAAAGATCTACAGCAAAATTTGATTTTGTTTTTAAAGGACCTTATTCCTACACTAGAATCTTCTGGGATTCAAATGTGTATTCATCCAGATGACCCACCGTTTTCTCTTTTTGGCATTCCAAGAGTGGTAAGTACAGCAGATGATTTGGATGTGTTTTTTAAAGCTGTTCCTTCACAGTGTAATGGTCTTACTTTTTGCACAGGATCTTTTGGCGTTAGACCCGATAATGATTTGTTAGCTATGTTTACAAAACACGCATCAAGAATTCATTTTTTACATTTTAGAAGTACACTTAGAGACCAAATGGGTAATTTTCAAGAAACCAATCATTTGGAAGGAGATGTAGACATGTACGCTATGGTAAAAGCTGCTTTAAAAGAAGAGTCGAAACGAAGATCTTTAGGCAGGGCAGATTGGATTATTCCGATGCGACCAGATCACGGGCATCAAATGTTAGATGATCTTCAGAAAATTACTAATCCTGGATATTCTGCAATTGGGAGGTTAAGAGGCCTAGCGGAGCTGAGAGGACTAGCTACTGCCATATCAAGAACACTTTAATAAGCTCTGTGGAAGTAAATAGAGTTTAATGGCTATAGTTCCATATACTCTACAATAATCTGTCCTAGATTCCAGCTTGGGATATAGTAATTATATGGTGAATCCTGAAGAATCTCATCAAAAATACGTTTTTGTAAAATAGATGAATTCCCTGTAATTATAGTTAA
>JAQWNZ010000005.1 GCA_029246125.1 Flavobacteriaceae bacterium | reverse complement strand
TAATATCCTATTAAAATTGTAGAATAAAAAGTAAGAAAAATAATCAAGTTTTTAAAGCTGTTAGTCAACCTAATTTTTTTTATAGGTATTGAAATTGAGAAATCTTAAACTAACTTTAAAAGGGAGAATTAAAGAGGTGCCGGATAATTATTAAAAGGATAAAAATTTCTATCCAAAAATAAAATTATCTGAAAAAAATTAAATATCCCGTATTTAGAAACTAGTTAAGTGAAACCTTTTTATTCAATGTCTGTAAATTATCAACTATAAAACTACCGATAGCATTACCTTGCTTAACTCCTTCATCAATAGCCATCATATAATGAATTCCTCCGTACATTCTTGAAATCGCAGCTTCTTCAGAGGCATGTATAAATGATTTATATGAACGTTCTGGCAATCCATACAAGAGTTCTGAGGTGTCTGTAAAAGCAAAATCTTCTCCAAATAAGTCGGTTAAAATTACAGCCGATGCTCTTGATATAACAGAGTGACCACTTGTGTATTCAGGAAATGGTGGGGTTTGTAAAAGAGGTAACCATTCCTCATCATAAAACTGATTGATCAAAGTCTCAGGACGAACAACTAATGTTTCCCATTTCTCATCCCAACAGCCTATGAATCCGTCAAATAAAGCAATTGAGACGTTTGTAAAAGCATTTATGGTTTTATCAAAAGTGCTTTTCGATTGTCTCGATGCAATTGCGGTAATTCCAATCCAATGTCCGCCTGGTGTTATCTTTTTTGTTGCAAACATAGCGTGCCCACGATGATGGGTTACATATGGATTACAATCCCAAAATTTCGCAATATTTATTTGTTCTTCACTTAATTGATTGGTGACCTCAAAAACCTCCATTAATTCTTTCTGAAAAGGGCTACCCTCTTTCATATCAATAGGTAAAGGATCTTTAGGAGAAAATTGATTTGAAGAATCTAAAATCATCGTTCTAATTTCTTTCCAGTGTGGTTCTATTCCATCCATATAATCTGGAGGAGTTGGTTTCCAAAAACGATCCTCTTCCTTAATCGTATATTTAGGATAAGTTCGGGTTTGATTATACATGTCTTTTGAAGCCCATTCTAAAATAGAATCGGCTACCTCAGCTCCATACTTCTCGGACGCTCTCATAACTTTTCTGGGAACATTCAATTTCACCAAATCTGATTTAAATGCTTCAAGAAAAAGATCCATTTTATCTTCAGAAAAAATCAAAGCTTTTCCAACAGTATTAAATGCATACAAGGAAGCTAAATGATAATCAATATTTTTATCAGAGGAAACTGGTATAGGATTCAGCTCTTTTATTTGTCCAACTAAAGAGTTATATTTTTTTGGATATTTTAATGCCATAACTTCATATGCAGCTATTGTTGGGTATAAATAAACTCTTGAGGCCACTGGTGGAGAAAAAATATCATAAACGATTATGTCAGTTAGATTTTGCATAGCATTTTGAAAAAATTCTGGATCTTGAACTTTTTCAATATATGCTATATCTCTTTCTAAAGAGCAGTTTAAAAATAGTAGTGATAGAGCTATATAAAAATATTTTTTCTTTTTCATTTTCATTTTCATTTTATCTCTTAAATAAGTTAATCAGTAAAAAATTAGTTAAATTTTCCCAAAAAAACGTAATCAAAAATAGGGCTTTTAAATTAATGATTCATTTATTAATAATTTAAAAATAATGAAATTTACCTGTTTGAAAATATAATATGATTCCTTTGATTTTTGAAAAAAAAATAATTATTCTTGAATATTTTGCTCTGAGGATAAGAACTTAATATTTCTTTTTAAGCCATTAAATTTTGTTCTTTTAACTGCACTATTTTTGAAAATATTATTAAAAACTGATTCGGTCATTTCTTCCCATTCTTTTTTTGAAAGTGAAAGGAGATCAGATTGTGGCTTAAAGGCAGACTCATCATTTGGAGTTGAGAAACGATTCCATGGGCAAATAGTTTGACAAACATCACACCCGAAAGCCCAATTATCCATTTTACCTTGAAATTCAGAGGGAATACTTTCTTTGAGTTCAATAGTTAAATAGGAAATACATTTACTACCATCAATTTGATATGGCTTAATCAAAGCTTCGGTTGGACAGGCATCAATACACGCTGTGCAACTCCCACAGTGATCCGCTACGGGAAGGTAATATTCTAATTCCAGATCTAAAATCAACTCGGCAATAAAAAAAAAAGACCCTACTTTTTTAGATATCAGATTGGTGTTTTTACCGACCCAACCAAGGCCGCTTTTAGCAGCCCATGCTTTGTCCATAACTGGAGCTGAATCAACAAATACTCTGCCATTGACTTCACCAATTTCACGATGAATGATTTTCATCATTTTTTTTAGCTTATTCTTGATTACAGAATGATAATCCACGCCGTAGGCATAAGAAGAAATTTTGGGGGCTTCAGGGTCAATTTGTTTCTGATCAGTATGGTAGTTTAACAATAAAGAAACAATACTTTTAGCGCCTGGAACCAATATTCTTGGATCCAGTCTTTTATCAAAATTTCGTTCCATATAATTCATACTTCCATTGTGTCCTTGACTAAGCCATTGCTCTAAGCGAGGGGCTTCGTCTTCAAGAAAATCTGCTTTGGAAATACCACATGAAAGAAAACCTAGTTTTTGGGCTGCTAATTTAATTTTGTTACTGTAGGCTGATTTTAAATCCATAAGCGAAACATTTAAAACAAGCCTTCTTGATTATTTTTTATTCTCCCTAGATGTGAATATGCCCGAGACGTTACCTCTCTTCCTCTTGGTGTTCTTACAATAAATCCTTGCTGTATTAAAAAGGGTTCATAAACTTCCTCTATTGTTTCGGCATTTTCAGATACTGAAGTTGCAAGGGTAGAAATACCTACTGGACCTCCTTTAAATTTATCGATCAAAGTAGAAAGAATTTTATTATCCATTTCGTCGAGACCATGGGCGTCAACTTGAAGAGCTTGCAGGGCGAATTGAGTAATTTTAATATCAATAAAGCCATTTCCTTTGATCTGTGCAAAGTCACGTACACGCCTCAACAAACCGTTTGAAATTCGTGGTGTCCCTCTACTTCTTCCTGCAATTTCTATGGATGCATCTTCATTAATAGGTACATTGAGAATATCTGCACTACGAATTACTATGGTTGATAATAATTCTGTTGAATAATATTGTAAACGGTTACTAATTCCAAAACGAGCACGCATTGGAGCCGTCAATAAACCTGAACGAGTAGTTGCACCAACTAGTGTAAAAGGTTCTAAGTTAATTTGGACAGTTCTAGCGTTTGGACCCGACTCAATCATAATATCGATTTTATAATCCTCCATAGCAGAATAAAGGTATTCTTCTACTATAGGGCTCAATCGATGAATTTCATCAATAAATAAAATATCTTGAGGTTGTAGGTTAGTCAGTAAACCTGCTAAATCTCCGGGCTTATCTAAAACTGGACCAGAGGTCATTTTAATTCCTACCTGAAGTTCATTAGCTAAAATATGTGCGAGAGTAGTTTTTCCTAGTCCTGGAGGGCCATGAAACAGTGTATGGTCCAGAGCTTCACCACGTTGTTTAGCTGCTTGAACAAAAACCTTTAGGTTTTCTAAAATAGCATCTTGTCCTGCAAAATCATCAAATTTCAAAGGTCTTAAGGCACGATCAATTTCCTGTTCTTCAGGAGAAAATTGCTCGTCTGTAGGATCTAAATTTTCGTTCATCTTCTCAAAGATAATTCTTTCTTTTGGGATTTTATCTTACCAACTTATACTTTGATATTAACTAAAAATATTAAAATAATAAACCCAACCATTGGGTTGGGTTTATTATTTTAAATAAATTTTTGCTTTTAGTGTTGAAGTTCTTCCTCCCCTTTTTTTAGAGGAATGTGTTGAGGTATAAAATCCTCATCATAACCTGGCTTTGAATAATCATAGGCCCATCGGTGTACATGAGGAATTTCACCTTCCCAATTACCATGAAAATGCTCTATAGGTGCTGTCCATTCAAGAGTTGTTGAATTCCATGGATTTGGTTCAGTTTCTTTTCCATAAAACATACTATGAATAAAATTGTAGAGGAAAACAATTTGAGCAGCGCCTGCAATCAGAGCAAATACAGTGATTAAAACATTAATATCTGCTAAATCATCAAAATAAGGAAATGCTGTATTAGTGTAATATCTTCGGGGTAATCCTGCCATACCAATAAAATGCATGGGAAAGAAGACGCCATAAGCACAAACAGCAGTAACCCAAAAATGAACATAACCTAAGTTTTTATTCATCATCCTGCCATACATCTTTGGAAACCAATGATATACTCCTGCGAATAAACCGTAAAGTGCAGATATTCCCATTACTAAATGAAAATGAGCTACTACAAAATAAGTATCATGTACGTTGATATCTAAAGTGCTGTCCCCTAAAATAATACCTGTTAATCCTCCTGTGATAAATGTTGATACTAAACCAATTGAAAAGAGCATCGCAGGATTTAGTTGCAAATTTCCTTTCCATAAAGTAGTTATGTAATTAAATGCTTTTACAGCAGAAGGAATTGCAATTAATAGTGTGGTAAATGTAAATACAGACCCTAAAAAAGGATTCATGCCTGAGATAAACATATGGTGGCCCCAAACAATAGTGGATAAAAAAGCAATTGCTAATATAGAAGCTACCATTGCTCGATATCCAAAAATAGGTTTTCTAGCATTTGTAGCGATGATCTCAGAGGTCATCCCCAAAGCAGGTAAAAGAACAATGTATACTTCTGGATGCCCTAGAAACCAGAAAAGATGTTCGTATAAAACTGGTGATCCTCCTTGATAATGCAAAACCTCCCCTTGAATGAAAATATCAGATAGAAAAAAGGAAGTCCCAAAACTTCTATCCATTATTAACAATAAAGCTGCAGATAATAATACTGGAAAAGATACTACTCCAATAATTGCTGTTACAAAAAATGCCCATATTGTAAGTGGTAAACGGGTCATACTCATACCTTTTGTTCTGAGGTTAATTACAGTAACAATATAATTTAAAGAACCTAGTAAAGATGAAGCAATAAAGATGGCCATAGAAACTAACCATAAAGTCATCCCAGTTCCTGATCCTGGTTGTGCTTGAGGTAAGGCACTCAAGGGAGGGTATATTGTCCAACCTGCAGCCGCAGGTCCTGCTTCGACAAAAAGTGAGATAATCATAATTACACTAGACAAAAAGAAAAGCCAATATGCTATCATATTAAGTAGACCAGATGCCATATCTCTTGCACCAATTTGTAAAGGAATAAGTAAGTTGCTGAACGTACCACTCAATCCTGCTGTCAATACAAAAAAGACCATGATAGTTCCATGAATCGTAACTAATGCTAAATAAACATTGGGATCCATAACCCCGTCAGGTGCCCATTTCCCTAATAAAATTTCAAAAATACCAAAAGGCTGCTCTGGCCAAGCTAATTGCAAACGAAATAAAAGTGACATTGCTATGCCAATTATTCCCATAAATAGTCCTGTAATCAAATACTGCTTGGATATCATTTTATGATCTTGACTAAAGATGTATTTGGTTACAAAAGTTTCTTTGTGATGATGCCCATGATCCTCTTCTATATTTGCTTCTGCTTTTGACATAATCTTATTTTTATAATTATTATTGGATTACTTCAGCAAATGTTTGCTGGGAACTCATCCATTGTTCAAATTCTTTTTCTGTTTCTACAATAATTTTCATTTGCATATTATAATGTGATGCCCCACAAATTTTGTTGCAAAGTAAAAGAAAATCAAATTCATAGGGATCAAGAGAAGAATCCCCACTGGCTACTAATTCTTTACTTTTTTCGACTCTAATTTTATTTATCTTTTTAACCTTAGCGGTTATGTCAGGATCCAATCGCATTTGCTCGGTAGTTGTATTAGGAGTAAAAGCAAACTCAGTAATCATTCCTGGAACACAGTTCATTTGAGCTCTAAAGTGGGGCATGTAAGCTGAATGTAAGACATCTTGAGATCTCATTTTAAATATAACTTCTCTCCCTGCAGGAAGATGCAATTCTTGAACAACTACATCGTCAAAACCGTTAGGGTCAGTTGCGTCAATTCCAACAAGATTTTTTCCTTCAAAATCTTGAAGAAAACGGACATTAGCATCTCCTAATACACCATCTTCTCCAGCATATCTTGCCTTCCAATTAAACTGTTGAGCATAAAGCTCTACAATCAGTGCCTCATCATTTTCTTCAACTGTCATAATATCTGTCCAAGTATAAAGGCCATATAAAATAAGTCCCGCAAGGACAAATACAGGAATAATAGTCCAAATCATTTCAAGTTTTTCATTATCAGCATAGAAAAGTGCTTTTTTTCCTTTTTCACCTCTGTATTTATATGAGAAGTAATGCAATAAGGCTTGAGTAACAGTTTGGACAAAGAAAATAATTGCAAAAGAAATCCACATTAGGTTATCATAATCATAGCCATGTTCCGAAGCCGCATTGGGTAATAAAACATCCCCATAAGCCCAAAATGAGAAAATAGTAATTCCATAGATAAAAAATAAAAATGCTAGCATTAACTTCCCGTTCAGGTTATTATCTGAATCGTTTGCAACTTGGGTATTTATTTTCTTTGCCTGAGAGAGTTCAAAAATCTTTGTGATCTGCCAAATTGAAATAGCAATTAAAACAAGAACAGAAAGTATCAAAAATATATTCATTTATCTTTTCGATTAAATTTTAATAATGAAAACGTTTACTCTCACCCATATAAGGATCTCCCTTAGCTAATAACGGGGCTTTTGTCATTTCTTTAAACACGATAAAGATGAAAAGACCTAAGAAAAATAGAAAACCTCCTATTTCGGCAGAACCAATAAACCACTGATCACCTACTGCAGATGGCATAATCATATTAAATACATCTACGTAGTGTCCCAAGATGATAACGATTCCCGCCATTATAACAAAATAATTTTTTCGTTTATAATCACTATTGATTAAAACTAACAGAGGAAAAATAAAGTTCATCACCAACATGCCAAAGAAAGGAAGGTTATAATCTTCAATTCGAGTAATGAAGTAAGTGACTTCCTCTGGGATATTAGAAAACCAAATAAGCATAAATTGTGAAAACCATAAATACGTCCAAAATACACTAAAACCAAACATAAACTTTGCCAAATCATGAATATGACTATCATTAACAAATTCTAAATAACCTTTTGATTTAAGATAAATTGAAATTAAGGCTATTGAAGTTACTGCGGATACAATCATACTAGAAAAAACATACCATCCGAACAAAGTACTAAACCAATGAGGATCAATAGACATAATCCAATCCCAGGACATAATGGATTCGGTAACTATGAAAAATACCAGAAAAGCTGCTGATATTCTGAAATTCTTTTTGTGATTTGAAATTCCCTTTTCTAAATCTTGAGCTAGGGAAAATTTCCTTGAGAAATAACGATATAAAGACCATCCAGATAGAAAAAATAAGCCTCTTATTAAGAAAAAAGGAATGTTTAAATAACCTGTTTTCCCTGCAATTAACTTGTCGTGCGCAACTACCTCTGGATCCATCCATATGAAAAGGTGATTTAGATGCATTCCTGAAAGGGCTAAAATTACTATGACTATTATACCCCCTGGAAGTAAATAACCTGTAATACTCTCCATCACTCTATAGAGCACTGGTGACCACCCTGCCTGTGCGGCACGCTGGATTGCATAAAATGCTAATACTCCCAAGGAGATCATGAAGAAGAAAAATGCAGCTACATAGAGTGCAGCCCATGGCTTGTTACTCAATTGATGAAATACATGTTCATCATGCTTTGCATCGTGAGATTTGTCGTAATCAGTTAATTTGTGTTCACTTTCATTATGATTAGTGTCATTGTAAGAATTTTGATCATTAACATCGGTTATGTGATGTGTTTCAGGATTATTATGAGTTGTTCCATGTCCTTCCTCATGATTTGATGCGATTATAGCTTTAGCTTCCTCAATAGTTTTTGGTGCACTAATAAATCCATAAACTAGTCCTACAAAACCAATAGCCATAAATGATAAGGCTAAATTTCTAAGTTTATTTGGAAAGGTATACATCATTTAATCTCCTTAAATATTATTTAACTAGCTTACTTCTTAATTCCATAACATGCTGAGCAATCTGCCAGCGCTCTTCAGCATTGACTTGTCCTGCATGTGAACCCATTGCATTTTTCCCATACATTAATACATGGTAAATACTTCCTGGCGTAATCTCTCTATCTGCATAACTTGGAACTCCAAGAAATTTTTCTCTTTTCATCAAAATCCCTTGACCATCTCCTTTGTTTCCATGACATACTGCACAATAAATCCCATAAAGCTCTTTGCCATTTGCTAAATTATAATCTGAAGCTCTTAATGGCGTCATTAATTCAACTTTAGCTGCCTCATATCCCTCGTTTGTATTAGGGTAGTCGTAGGGCTCCCAACCTCTCATGATGCTTCCTTCGACTGGAATTTGCGCTTCAATACCATTTGCAAAAGCGTCAGATTCTGCATAAGTCTCATAGCCTATGGATTCATACATGTTCGGAAAATATTGATAATTTGGTTTGGATGGGTCAAAGCATGAATTTAGTCCCAATGCAATAATAACAAAAAACAATAAGCCTTTATAATTCATCTATTTTGATTTTTCTATTATTGAAACATCTATAGCTCCTGACTTTTTCAAAAGCTTTTCAAGTTCTTTCACATTGCCATGAATTCCTATTTCCACGAGAAATTTATCATCTGTAGTTAATGTATTTGGATTTTCAGCTTTTTTGAAAGGCCACAATCTACTTCTCATGTAAAATGTAATAACCATTAAGTGAGCTGCAAAAAATACTGTCATCTCAAACATAATTGGCACAAAAGCAGGCATGTTTTCCAAATAAGAAAAACTTGGTTTTCCTCCTATGTTCTGTGGCCAATCTTCGATCATAATAAAATTCATCATTAATACTGCAACAGATAAGCCGATACATCCGTATATGAATGACATGATAGCAATTCGTGTTTCTTCAAGTCCCATAGCCTTATCGAGTCCATGAACTGGAAATGGAGTGTAAACCTCTTCGATATGATGTTTTTCAGAGCGAATAGTTTTGATAGCGCTTAAAAGCACATCATCATCATCATAAAGGGCATGTACTATTTTATCATTCATGATTTACTATCTCTTAATTTTTTATACTTCTCGCCAGAAGTTTTTAATATTGTTTTCACCTCAGCCTGAGCAATTACGGGAAATGTTCGTGCATACAATAAAAATAACACAAAGAAAAATCCTATGGTACCTATAAAAATTCCAATATCTACAAAAGTTGGAGAAAACATAGTCCATGATGAAGGAAGGTAATCTCTGTGCAATGATGTTACAATGATCACAAAACGTTCAAACCACATTCCTATATTTACAACTATTGAAATGATAAAAGAAAACATAATACTGGTTCTGAGTTTCTTAAACCACATGAATTGTGGAGAGAAAACATTACATGTCATCATTGACCAATAAGCCCACCAATAGGGTCCAGTAGCTCTATTTAAGAAAGCATACTGTTCGTATTCTACGCCTGAATACCAGGCGATAAAAAGTTCTGTAATGTAAGCTACACCAACAATAGAACCTGTAATCATAATCACAATATTCATCAATTCAATGTGTTGAACTGTAATATAGTTTTCTAAATTAGAAACTTTACGCATTATAATCAAAAGGGTATTTACCATAGCAAATCCAGAAAAAATTGCTCCTGCAACAAAGTAAGGAGGGAAAATTGTAGTGTGCCAACCTGGTATAACCGATGTAGCAAAATCAAATGATACTATCGTGTGAACAGATAGAACTAATGGTGTAGCTAATCCTGCTAAAACTAATGAAACCTCTTCAAATCTTTGCCAGTCTTTGGCTCTACCAGACCATCCAAAACTGAGTAAACTGTATATCTTTTTTTGAAATGGTAGTACAGCTCGATCTCGAATCATTGCAAAGTCAGGCAATAAACCCGTCCACCAAAATACAAGGGAGACAGATAGATAAGTTGATATAGCAAATACGTCCCAAAGCAATGGAGAATTAAAATTAACCCACAAAGAACCAAATCCATTCGGAATTGGCAAAGTCCAGTATGCTAGCCAAGGACGACCCATATGAATAATTGGGAATAAACCTGCTTGAATTACAGAAAAAATTGTCATTGCTTCAGCAGAACGGTTAATAGCCATACGCCATTTTTGTCTAAATAGTAAAAGTACTGCTGATATGAGTGTCCCGGCATGGCCAATTCCTACCCACCATACAAAATTAGTAATATCCCAAGCCCATCCTACAGTCTTGTTTAATCCCCAAACTCCAATACCTGTAGATATAGTATAAATAATGCAACCAACGCCCCACGAAAAAGCTGTTAATGCAATCCCAAAAACAATCCACCACTGTTTGTTTGCTGCTCCTTCAACAGGAGCGGCAACATCCACAGTAACATCATGGTAGGTTTTGTCTCCCGTTACCAGTGGTTTTCTAATTGGTGCTTCGTAATGCGATGCCATAAATCTACTTTTCTAAATTATACCTCATCGGTATTTCTAACTTTTACTTGATACATAACATTTGGCTTAGTGCCAACACTTTCCAGTAAGTGATACATTCTATCACCTTGATGTAACTCAGCTACTTTACTTTTTTCATCATTTAAATCTCCAAAAACCATTGCACCAGTGTCACAGGCATTCGAACAAGCGCAATTCCAATCACTATCTTTTATTTCTCTTCCTTCTAATTTTGCATCTAAAATTGTTTTCTGTGTCATTTGAATACACATTGAACATTTTTCCATTACTCCTCTTGAACGCACAACTACATCTGGATTCAATACCATACGACCTAGATCATTATTCATATGATAATCAAACTCATCATTTTTGTTATATAAGAACCAGTTAAATCGTCGCACTTTATATGGGCAGTTATTTGCACAATATCTCGTTCCAATACAGCGATTATATGCCATATGATTTTGACCTTGTCTTCCATGAGATGTTGCTGCAACAGGACAAACAGTCTCACACGGTGCATGATTACAATGTTGACACATTACAGGTTGGAAGGCTACTTGAGGATTTTCAGCAGCTAGCTCCATTTTACCGAATATGCTTAATGAATCTCCTATGCCTGATATACTTTCTTTAGTTTTGTTGTCTTTTTCAAAAGAATCTGCGGAAGAATAATAGCGATCAATTCGAAGCCAGTGCATATCTCGTGATTTACGAACCTCCCTTTTACCAACAACCGGGACATTGTTTTCTGCATGACAGGCTATTACACAAGCGCCACAGCCAGTACATGAATTTAAATCTATAGAAAGATTAAAATGGTGTCCAATCGAGCGGTCAAATTCCTGCCACATGTCAACCTCCGGAGAAGTAACGTCAAATTCAATATGATCTTTTGAAACTTGAGGCATTTTATTCCAATGCTTTTTGTCTTTAGTATTGAAAATTTCTAATGTTGTTTCCTTTATAATGTCACCTCGTCCCATTAAAGTATTGTGTAACTGAACACAAGCAAACTCATGTTCTTCATCTAAAGCTGAAATTTCAACAGTTTGTACTTTATTGAAGTTTTGATACAACTCGAATGCATTTACTCCTGTTTGCATTTCATCTTTTAAGCCCATTCTTTTTCCATATCCAAAAGAAAGTCCTACAGTTCCTATAGCCTGACCTGGCTGAATTATTATTGGTGCTTTAAGAGTTTTACCCCCTACAATTATTGCGGCATAACTTCCATTAAGTGCTCCATTTGCAGTGTTAGTATTTTTTAGTCCAATAGCTTCAGCATCACTTAAGGATATAGTAAGATAATTGTCCCAACTTACTCGAGTGATTGGATCAGGAAATTCTTGCAGCCAAGGATTATTTGCTTGCTTCCCATCACCCATTCCTGTTTTAGTATAAAGAACTAGACTCATTCCTTTTGACGAAGCTTTTCTTAATCCACTAATATTCAATCCGGAAAAACTCGGTTTAGAAAACTCATGAGAGGATTCAACAGAAAAGTAACCATCATGTAAAGCCTTACTCCAAGAACTGGAGTTTAAAATATTTTCATTCCAATGCGCTTTTATTTGGTCATAAAGTTTTGTGTTTCTTCCAGCTAATCTTAGTAAAACGTCTTGAAATTGATGTGTGTCAAATAAAGGTCTAATTGTAGGCTGAGCAAGAGAAAAGTGACCAGGCTTGAATTCATAATCACCCCAGGATTCTAGGTAATGTGGGGTAGCAGCAACAAATTGAGATACAGAAGCAGTTTCATCCATTTTTGAAGTAAAACTCAAGGAAAACTCAAGATTTTTAATTGCCTCTCCCAATGCCTTGCCATTTGAAGAAGAAAAAACTGGATTGACTCCTACAGAAATAAGTCCACTCACTGTTCCAGCTTCAATAGCTTGAAAAGCAGTTAAAACTTCATTTGCGTTTCCTTGTCGAATTAATTTTGGGCTTTCAGGATTAAAAGCCTCACTTTTAAGATAAGTGTTGATTGCAAGAACAGTGGCTTGGGCAACTTCATCCTCAATCCCTGATACTAAAACCCCTTTCGTTCCAGATTTTATTAAAGCAGTAAGCGCCTTTTGAGCTAGCGGATTTAACTCCTCTGACAATTCTCTTACATTTCCTCCGATGAGACTATCGTATATAAAGGCTAAAATATTTTTTTGATCTGCAGGATTACATGGTAAACGGTAATCAGCATTTGCTCCTGTCAAAGACATGTTAGATTCAAACTGAAAGTGTTGGGACATATCAGCTTTTTTATGATCACCATTCGGTATTCTTGAAGAGGCATAACCTGCTTCATATCCTCCTCCTTGCCAGTCACCTAAAAAATCAGCGTCAATTGAAACTATTGTCCTTGCTTTTGAAAAATTATAATCTGCTAATGCTCTTTGTCCATAATATTTTTCAAAAGCGTTAAGTGCAGTATCAGAAGAAATAGTATCATATACTACTGGACGAACATTAGGGTATACAGCAATGAAATCCGAAATAATTTTTTGTGATGTTGGGCTAGGTAAAGTGGGGATAAGAAGAATGATTTCTTTTCCTGAGGCTGCTAATGCCTTAAGCATTGAATCTGTCTGAAGATAAAAATTATCCCAAGAAATGTCTTCCCCATTTGACTGTGGTCCTTGCAAACGTAAAGAATCGTAAAGTGATAATACAGAGGCATGAACTCTAGCGTTAGCACATCCTAGAGTTGGCGCATCTTTATTGCTTTCAACTTTAATAGGCCTTCCCTCTCTGGTTTTAATAAGGATACTAGCAAAATCATATCCATCTGCAATAGTCGTAGCATAATAATTTGCTATGCCTGGTCTGATTTGTTCAGGCTGGACAACATATGGGACTGATTTTATGACAGGTCCCTCACAAGCAGCAATAGTTGCAGCAGCAGTACTAAATCCAACATATTTTAAGAAATCTCTACGTGATGTACTACTTTCATCTAGTGTTTTTTCATCACTTAAAAAATCTTTAGGGAGCTTTGAAACAAATTCATTATGTTCTAGTTTTTTAACTGCCTCATCAGAAGGATCTAATTGTGCGAGGTTTTTCCAGTATGTTTTATTTGATGCCATATACTTATCTTAATCTGCTTTTAATAGTGACATTTTCCACATTCTAGTCCACCCATCTGGGCAACTGTTAATTTTTCTATACCGTATTTTTTGGAAAGTGCTTCATGAATTTTAGCATAATACTCATTACTTTCTACTTTGACATTTGTTTCTCGGTGACAATTAATACACCAACCCATAGTAAGAGGTGAATATTGATACATTATTTCCATCTCTTCAACTGGTCCATGACATTTTTCACAAGCAATTTCTCCTACCTCAACATGCTGAGCATGATTAAAATAAACAAAGTCTGGAAGGTTATGAATTCGTACCCATTTTACAGGTTGAGTCTCACCCGTATATCGTTGGTTGGTTTCATCCCATCCAACTGCTGCGTAGAGTTTCTTTATTTCTTTAGTGTAGAAATCTTTTGTGTAGCCATTCTCAAGATCTTCTTCTCCATTATATTCAGCTATGTTCATATGACAATTCATGCAAACGTTTAGAGACGGTATGCCTGAGTGCTTTGAAACACGAGCGGAAGAGTGGCAATATTTACACTCAATTTGATTTGCTCCAGCATGAATTTTATGCGAATAATGTATAGGTTGTACAGGCATATAACCTTGATCAACCCCTACTTGCATAAAATAGCCATAAACAAAATAAGCACTGCTAAATAGAAGAAATACAACACTGACCATAACTAAAAACTGGTTTTGAACAAATGCAAGCCAGATTGGTGTTCTCTTAGGTTTAGGTTCTGGAGTGATTTTAACACCACTGGCCTCTGCAATTCTCAATAATGTTTTTTGAACTAAGAATAACATTACTATTAAAATTAGGAAAACCAATACCAAAGCTCCTAGTATAATGTCATTACTGACACCAGAACCACCTGATTGTGAAGCAACATTCCCAGGGGCTACAGCTGAAGCAACAGGTGCAGGAGGGATATAGTCTGTGTACGCAAGAATATTGTCAATATCAGAATTAGAAAGCTGTAGAAATGAGGTCATTACTGAACCATTATATTCCTCGTAAATAGCAACTGCTTGAGCATCTCCTGACTTTACCATAGCAGTACTATTCTTAATCCAGCTGTACAACCATTCTTTATCATATTTTGCTGAAACTCCCCTAAGTGCAGGGCCTACAGCTCGTTTATTTAACTTGTGGCAGGCAGCGCAATTCGCATTAAAGAGTTTTTTCCCTGCTTGCACAGCCTCACCATTATCGTTTAATGCAACTTCTTGGGCGGAGACAACAAAAGATGAGAAAAAGGTTATGAATATAATAAAGGTGATAGAAAGGAATTTGTTTGATTTCTTAATCTTTTTACCTTTAAATAAATGTGTTTTAATGTTCAAAGTGATATTCTAAAATCCTATACAAATTTAACGCATAGCGGACTTTTAAAATACTTAATAAATTAAGATTTTGATAATTTATAACCATTCTAAATAAGATTTTGAATTTGTTAAATAAATACTTTATGACAAGAAAAAGTTGTTTTTTTGTGACATGAAAATATTTACTTGTAAATCCCTTATTTTAGTGATTATTTGTGGAATTTGCTCATTAAGCCATTCACAGATCTCAAATTTAAACATTAAACAAGATCCAAAACTTGACAGTTTGTTAAACAAAAAAATTACTTTTGATCGAGAAAAATATTCAAATGAGTATTTTACTTTACAACTGTATTATGGAAATCTTGAAATAGCAACTGAAACTCTAAAAAATGCTAAAGAAATGTATCCTAATATTCCTGTTGAATTGAGTTTTGAAACTCCAAATTACAAGGTGCAGGCTGGTCGTTTTAAAGACAAAATTGTTGGATTAAAAACTCTTGATACTGTTAAAAAGAAATTTCCTTCCGCATTCTTACTAACAAGGAAAAAGGAAATTTTAGAGTGATTTTTTAACTGCAATTTCTTGGAAACACTCTAAAACGTCTCCAACTTTTATATCATTATAATTTTTTACTTGCAAACCACAATCATAACCCTTTGCAACTTCCTTAACGTCTTCCTTAAATCGCTTTAGCGAAGTAAGTTCACCAGAAAAAATAACAACACCTTCACGAATAATTCGTATTCCAGAATTTCTATAAATTTTACCCGTAGTTACCATGCATCCTCCTATGGTGCCAATTTTGGATATTTTAAAGGTATCACGAATTTCAGCGTTACCAGTTATTTCCTCTCGCATTTCAGGAGAAAGCATTCCTTCCATTGCATCTTTTATGTCATTAATTGCATCGTATATAATAGAATACGATCGAATATCAATTTCTTCTTTTTCAGCAATTGTACGAGCATTTGCCATAGGTCTGACATTAAAACCAATTACAATAGCATCTGAGGCTGAAGCTAAGAGAACATCAGATTCTGTGATTGCTCCAACACCTTTGTGTATAATCTTAATTTCAATTTCACCTGTAGAAAGCTTTTGCAAAGAATCAGTCAAGGCCTCAACAGAACCATCTACATCTCCCTTAAGAATAATATTTAACTCTTTGAATTCTCCTAATGCAATGCGTCTTCCTATTTCATCAAGAGTAATATGGCGTTGTGTTCTAACACTTTGTTCTCTTAATAATTGTGTTCTTTTAGCGGCTATTTGTTTTGCTTCTCTCTCATCTTCTAAAATATAGAATGAATCTCCTGCCTGTGGAGCACCGTCCAATCCTAAAATTGATACAGGTGTAGAAGGAGGTGCCTCTTCTAAATTAACACCTCTTTCGTTAAAGATAGCTTTGACTTTGCCACTGTGTTTACCAGCAAGCAAATAATCTCCCATTTTTAGTGTTCCGTTTTGAACAAGTATAGTAGAAACATAGCCACGGCCCTTATCCAAAAAAGCTTCAACAACAGTGCCTTTAGCAGATCTCATTGGATTTGCTTTTAGTTCTAGTAATTCTGCTTCAAGTAAAACTTTTTCAAGTAGCTCATTAACCCCCGTTCCTTTTAATGCTGAAACATCATGGGATTGAACTTTACCACCCCAGTCTTCAACCATTAAGTTCATTCCTGCAAGAGCTTCCTTAATTTTATCAGGATTAGCGTTTTCTTTATCAATTTTATTGATTGCAAATACAATTGGTACTCCAGCAGCCTGAGCATGACTTATGGCTTCCTTAGTTTGAGGCATAATATCATCATCTGCTGCTACAACTATTATGGCGATATCTGTCACCTGAGCTCCTCTTGCTCTCATAGCAGTAAAAGCTTCATGACCAGGAGTGTCTAAGAGTGTTATTTTTTGACCATTATCTAGGGTTACACCGTAAGCACCAATATGTTGAGTAATCCCTCCAGACTCACCAGCAATAACATTTTCTTCTCTAATATAATCTAGTAGAGAAGTCTTACCGTGGTCCACATGTCCCATAACAGTAACGATGGGTGCTCTTGGAAATAAATCTTCTTCAAGATCCTCTACTTCCTCAATATTTTCCTCAAGCTCAGCCTTTTCAAAAGTAACTTCATATCCAAATTCATCAGCTACTATACTTAACGTTTCAGCGTCGAGTCTTTGATTCATAGTAACCATAATACCCAAACTCATACAAGCTGATATAATCTCAGTGGAGGTTATATTCATCATTGTAGCTACTTCACCAACTGTGATAAATTCTGTTACTTTCAGCATCTTACTTTCTGCCTCAATTAGAGCCATTTCTTCTTCAGTCTTTTGTTTATGCTGAACTCTTTTATCTCTTCTATATTTTGCACCTTTAGATTTAGTTGATTTACCCTGAAGTTTTTCTAAAGTCTCACGAATTTGCTTCTGAACTTCTTCCTCTGTTGGTTCCTCTTTTTTAACAACAATGTTAGGTCTGCCTTTACGCTGTTGTCCTTTATTATTGTTATTATTTGTATTTGAAGAGGGCTTAACGTCTTTACTAATCCTTTTTCGTTTCCGCTTACGGGCATCTTCTACAGTTTTTTCCTTTTGGTTGACCTCATCAAGATTAATTTTCTGACCTGTTTTTTTTGGTCCTGACAACTTGGTATATTGGGTTTTTAGTGTTTCTTCAACTGTAGAATTTCCTTGATCAACTTGTCCCTTTGGGCTTTCAGACACTACTTCTTGTTGATCTGTTTTTTCAGATATTTTTTCAACCTCTTCTTTAGGTTTTTTAGCTTTAACACTTTTCTCAGAATTAAGCTTATCCTTAACAGTTAATTCTGTTTTGGGGGGTTTTGGTGGATTATTGAGTAAATCCAAATCAATCTTACCAAGAGTTTTTGGTTTTTCAAGAGCAACTCTATTTGTCTTTAAAGCTGCCCTTTGGGCAATTTGATCTATACGCTCCTGTTCCTTTCTCTCTTGAATTACCCGCAAGTTTTCCTTTTCCTTCCTTTTTTCTTCACTTATCTCATGAGAAGCTACTTTCTTAGATTTGTCAGTTTCAAATTCATCTAAAAGAGTATTATAAACTTCAGTAGTGATTTTAGTTGTAGGACGCGAATCGACTTCGATTCCATTTTGATTTAGAAATTCAACAGCTCTGTCAAGGGATATATTTAATTCCCTTAGTACTTTATTTAGTCGAACACTAGGTTGATCAGACATATTCTTTATTATATTAGCAAAAATAGCAATTATTTTCGCAGTCAATAGTTATTCTTCAAATTCTGATTTCAATATTTCCAGAACCTCTTGAACTGTTTCTTCCTCAAGATCAGTACGTTTTATCAAGTCATTTTTGTCAAGCTCTAAAATACTTTTCGCCGTATCTAAACCAACCTTCTTAAACTCGTCAATAATCCATTGCTCGATTTCGTCACTAAATTCTTTCAGCTCAATATCTTCCTCAACCCCTTCTCTAAAAACATCAATTTCATATCCCGTTATTTTTCCAGCCAAACGAATATTTGTGCCGCCTTTGCCTATTGCTTTTGACACTTCTTCTGGATTTAAAATAACTTCTACTCTTTTATTCTCTTCATCAATCTTAAGAGAGTTTACTTTTGCGGGACTCAAAGCCCTTGAAATAAAGAGCTGAAGGTTATTGGTATAATTTATTACGTCTATATTTTCATTTCCAAGTTCTCGAACAATTCCATGGATTCTAGATCCTTTCATACCAACACAGGCACCAACTGGATCAATTCGATCATCATATGAATCTACAGCTACTTTTGCTTTTTCACCTGGTATTCTCACTGCTTTTTTGATTGTAATAAGTCCATCAAAAACTTCAGGGATTTCTTGTTCGAATAGTTTTTCTAAGAAAATAGGAGATGTTCTTGACAAAATAATTCTGGGTTTATTACCTCTCAATTCAACCAATTCTATAATTCCTCTAACGTTGTCTCCTTTTCGAAAAAAGTCACTTGGAATTTGACGATCCTTGGGTAAAATGATTTCATTGCCATCGTCATCAAGCAGAATTATTTCACGACTTCGGATATGATGAACCTCAGCAGTATACAAATCCCCTTCACGGTCTTTAAACTGCTTAAAAATATTAGTGCTATCGTGTTCAAATATTTTTGCAACTAAACTCTGCCTCAAATATTGAATAGAACGTCTTCCTAAATCAACCAATTTTACTTCTTCTGATACATCTTCCCCGACTTCAAAATCAGGCTCGATTTTTCGGGCTTCCGTAAGTGTAATTTCTTGATTAGAATCCTCAACATTTCCATCTTTAACAACTACACGGTTTCTCCATATTTCTAAATCACCCTTATCTGGGTTAATTATAATGTCGAAATTTTCATCTGAACCAAATTTTCGTTTCAAAGTATTCTTGAATACATCCTCCAATATGACCATGAGTGTTACTCTGTCAATCAATTTATCATCTTTAAATTCCGAAAAAGAATCAATTAAATCTAGGTTTTCCATTGTTTTTACTATTTCACTAAAACTTTCGCACTTGAGATCTCATTATACGAAAGTGTTATATTTTTTATTACGGTTACTTTTCCCTTACCAACAGGTTTGGGCTCTCTTTGTTTCCACTCAAGGGTAAAACTATGTTCATTTACATCTGTCAGTATACCCTCGATGGTTTGCATCGCTTCTCGCTCTACACGAAGCTTACGACCCAAGTTTTTTACATATTGTCTTATTTTTTGAAGTGGATTTCCAACTCCTGCCGAGGCAACTTCGAGTGAAAAATCGTTAACTTCTCTATCCAAATTATGTTCAATTTCCCTACTTATCTCAACACAAGACTTTAGATTAACTCCCTTATCACCATCCAAAAGGATATTAATATGATTGCCAATTGATACTTTACATTCAATCAAAAATAAATCAGGCCTAACGACTAATGCTTCCT
Source organism: Flavobacteriaceae bacterium (assembly GCA_029246125.1). Lineage (GTDB taxonomy): Bacteria > Bacteroidota > Bacteroidia > Flavobacteriales > Flavobacteriaceae > MS024-2A. Next base: position 11,190 of record JAQWNZ010000005.1, on the reverse strand, counting down.
CTAATAGATTATATACCTTTTCTTTAAATGTCATATAAAAAAAAAGGGGACTTAAAGTCTCCTCCTATTTTTAAAAAGAATGTGAACAAATTTAAAAATAAATCAATAATATTCCGAATATTATCTATGTTTTTTGAATGAAATCAAATCATAAATAGATGAAATTGACTAAATGAACTTAGGTTTAATTTAATTTTAAATATCCGTTTTATAATTTTTGAACTTTCAAATGTAAATCAGGATTAAAAAATTGTAATTTTGAAATAATGAAAAAGAGAAACTTAGTAAGTGGTATTCGCTTCTCCAAGTTTGAAAAAAAAGAACAAACTCCCTTTGAAAGATTATTTGAAATCTTTAAAGAATTAATCACTCATACGTCAGGTGATTTCGATGAAGCTATCGAGTGGCTTAGGGAATTAGACAAAGAATACAATCTTACAGATGAAAAATATAGTATAGACAATTTTATTGAGGACCTAAAACAAAAAGCCTATATTCAACCTAAACTTAAACGAGATGGTGATGGCCAGGGTAATGGATTTGCTCTTACACCCAAAACTGAAAAATTATTGAGAGAATATGCGCTAAAACAAATTTTTGGTAATCTAAAAAAAACAGCGGCAGGAAACCATAAAACAAAAAATAATGGTATTGGTCAAGAGAGTACGGGTGAATTTAAATCCTATCAGTTTGGAGACCCTCTTGAGAAAATTGCTATGACTGAAAGTATCAAAAATGCACAAATTCGAAATATTGAGCATGACTTTAGTCTTCAAGATCAAGATTTAGTAGTAGAGGACTCATTTTATAAAACTCAGATAAGTACTGTACTTATGATTGATATCAGCCACAGCATGATTCTGTATGGCGAGGATCGAATCACCCCAGCAAAAAAAGTTGCTATGGCTTTGGCAGAACTGATTACTACTCGCTACCCTAAGGACACATTAGATATACTTGTATTTGGAAATGATGCTACTCAAATCTTACTTAAAGACCTACCCTATTTAGAAGTTGGACCCTACCATACAAATACAGTTGCAGGCCTCGAATTGGCAATGGATTTACTCCGAAGAAAGAAAAATACAAATAAGCAGATTTTTATGATTACAGACGGCAAACCTAGTTGTTTAAAACTTCCTGACGGAACCTATTATAAAAACAGTGTTGGACTAGATGATTTGATTGTTGAAAAATGCTATAATATGGCACGTCAAGCTAAAAAATTACATATTCCAATAACTACTTTCATGATTGCCCAAGATCCTTATTTACAAAAGTTTATTAGAACATTTACAGAAGCTAATCGAGGGAAAGCTTTTTTTACCGGATTAAAAGGCCTGGGAGAAATGATATTTGAAGACTATGAAAAAAACAGAAAAAAACGCTTAGAATAAATGAAAAAAAATAATACTAATACTCTTGGAGATTTAAAAAAATCAGGTTACCAATCCAAAACCATACAACAAGAACTTGCACAAAACTTAAAAAGTGTCCTAAAAAGTGGTCAACCAACTTTTAAGGGTTTGATTGGTTATGAAAAAACAGTTATCCCCGATATTGAAAGAGCAATTCTATCAGGTCATAATATGAATTTACTTGGTTTACGTGGTCAAGCAAAAACCCGACTCGCAAGACAACTTACAGTCTTATTAGACGAATGGATTCCTATAGTCAAAGGCTCTGAAATAAATGATGACCCTTTAGATCCGATAAGCAGGGAAGCCAAAGAACTTATATCAGAAAAAGGAGATGAAACACCTATCACATGGCTTCACCAAAGCGAGCGTTTTTATGAAAAACTTGCTACGCCTGATGTGACAGTAGCTGATTTAATTGGTGACGTAGATCCTATAAAAGCATCTAACCTTAAATTATCTTATGCTGATGAGAGAGTTATACATTTTGGAATGATTCCTCGCGCCCATCGCTGTATTTTTGTACTTAATGAATTACCTGATTTACAAGCGCGGATTCAAGTAGCACTTTTTTCAATTCTTCAAGAAAAAGAAATTCAAATAAGAGGTTTTAAGTTACGCTTTCCAGTTCAACCTCTTTTAATTTTTACAGCAAATCCAGAAGACTACACTAACAGGGGTAGTATAGTTACACCTCTTAAAGATCGTATAGGCTCGCAAATACTTACTCACTATCCACACAATAGAGAAATTGCAAAACAAATTACTAAACAAGAATCGCAGGCCGCCATTGAACAAACTCCAAATATCCATATCCCTGAATTAGCTCGAGATGTTTTAGAACAAATTAGTTTTGAAGCTCGAAAAAGTGATTATGTCGATGCAAAAAGTGGTGTGAGTGCCCGTTTGAGTATTACTGCTTTTGAAAATTTACTTTCGACAGCAGAACGTAGAATGTTGATTAGTGGAGAAACAAAAACTAGTCTTCGAATGGTTGATTTTCTTGGAATAATCTCCTCAATAAACGGTAAGATCGAATTGGTATATGAAGGAGAACAAGAGGGTGCAGAACAAATTTCCTACTACCTTATTTCACAAGCGGTAAAGACCTTATTTCCAAATTATTTCCCAGAAGTTAAAAAACTTGAAAAAGAAGATGAAGAAGGTCCTTATGATAATATCTTAGGGTGGTTTTTTAAAGACAACGAACTCTTCTTAGATGATACCCTTAATGATAAAGACTACAAAAAGTTATTGGATAAACTCCCAGGTGTGGATGCTATTATAAAAGCTCATCAACCCGACTGTAGTCAAGAAGATCTTTACTTTCTTATTGAATTTTTGTTATGGGGACTCGAAGCACACAAAAAACTTAATAAATATAGAACCTTGGAAGGGTTTCAATTTAAAGATACTCTAGGAAGTTATATAAGTGGACTTTAAAAATTTTATTTCACAAATGCCTCTCAACTAGAGGTATTTAATTTTTATTTATTGTTAATTATTTATTTTGAAAAATTTGATCTCTTTAAACTCTGAAAGATTTAATGCTTCAATCTGGGATTTAATTATACCCCAATCTTCTTCAAAGAAAGCATTTGTCTTTTTCAATGCCTCTTTAAGATCTTTATAGGAATGCTCAATAAGTTTTTTCTCAGTCGTTGTAATACCATAAGGTCTAGACCTAACATATCGACTAGCGCTATAAATTCTCTTAATCACACTATTTTCTGGATTTCTTACAATTCCTTGTCTTTTATCCTCTTTACCTATAAATAAAACTATAATTTTTTCGATTTTTTTAGAATATTCATCAATTTTTTCTGTTAGTGCTTTATTTTCTTGTTTAATTTTAGTCTCTATTTTCTTTTTATAAAAAGATAAGACGTTTTTACTAGCTTTTAGTTGATCTACAGCAGCTGAAGTTTTATCGATATAGGCTTCTAACTTTTTAGCATAATTGTAGCGATCTTCAATTGCTTTTTCAGAAACTTCCAGCCTAGGATCTATCATTACATTAACTTCTGTTTCAGAGGATTCATTCTTACTTTCTAAGACAACTTTATAAGTTCCGGGCTTCACAGTCACACCTCCAGGTTCACCGGTTCGTTTTCTGTCAGATCGACTAGGACGATTAACTCCTTTTTCATTCATATACCAATACCATCGGTGAAAACCTGTTTCATTAGGCGCTTTTATTTTTAAGGTTCTAATCTGTCGCTCATCATCAAAAATTTTAAGAGTCAATGAATCTTTATTATTTTCCACGCCAGCATTATAAAAATAGGTAAGCATACTTCCATATTTTCTATTTTCGGCATTGTATAAAGCATCTCCTCCAAATCGAGATCCCGACGGTTGCTGGTATGATGCTAAGTATGCCGTTGGTGATTCAAAAATGTGGGATTCCTTTGAAACCAGTTCAGGATTTTTAGCAATTGCCCTTAGCGGTCTAATGTCATCAAATACCCAAGCCGCTCTTCCAAAAGTGCCAATTACTAAATCATGTTCTCTTGGATGAATTACCAAGTCTTTAGTCGATACAGTTGGAAATACTTTGGAGTCAAATTTCGTCCAATTTTCTGCTGCATCCAATGAATAATATAATCCATCATCGGTTCCTAAAAACAACAAACGGTCTGTTTCTATATCTTCAACAATACTCAAGGCGTAACCAAATACATCATTTTCATCAACTATACGCTTCCATGATTTCCCAAAATTAGTCGTCTTAAAGACATATGGAGTATAGTTATATCTCCTGTAATCATTCGCAACTAAAAGTGCTGTTCCCGCATCCTTATTTGAGGCTTTAATTTGAGTAATCCAACTACCTTCAGGAAGTTGTTTTAAGTTTTTGGTGAGTTCTACCCAACTATTTCCAGCATCCTGAGTTATATGAACTCTCCCATCGTCTGAACCAGTCCACAGCAAGTCTTTTTGCAGAGGAGAGGGCTCAATAACAAGGAGGGTACAGTGATTTTCAGCACCAGTAGCATCTAATGTTAATCCACCACTCTCACTCTGTTTTTGTTTTTCAGGATCATTTGTAGTCAAGTCTGGAGATATAACCTCCCATGTCAATCCTTTATTAGTACTTTTATGTACAAATTGACTCCCAAAATACACCACACTATTATCAAATTGATCTTGACCAATTGCTGCGTTCCAATTATAACGAAGCAGAACATCAGGATCAGGATGTGTAGGTCTTACACCATAATTATTACCTGTTTGCCAATCGTAACGAGAAACATTTCCTTGCTGACTCATAGCGTATCCAAAACGAGAATCATCCTTATCTGGAACAACATCAAATCCATCTCCAAAAGCAATTTCTTGCCAATATGAATTTCGAATTCCTTGGGCTTTCCATACATATGCGGGGCCTCTCCAAGAGCCATTGTCTTGCATTCCCCCATAAACATTATATGGATATTCATTATCAACACTAATATGATAAAATTGCCCTACAGGTATATTTCCAACAAAGCGCCAAGAATCACCTCCATCGTGAGTAATATTTAATCCTCCATCATTTCCGTCTATCATAAATGAACCATCTTCTGGATGAATCCACCAGGCATGGTGATCTGGATGTACACCATTGTTTGCATTGTAGGCTGGCATTAATTCTTGAAAGCTTTTCCCTCCGTCCTCCGAAACATTAACATAAGTAAATACGTTATATATTCTATTTTCATTTTGTGGATCGACAAAAAGATCAGAATAATAAAAAGGTCTATTGCCAATCCCAGATTTATCATTTATTTTAATCCACTTATCTCCTCCGTCTATTGATTTGTAGAGAGCATTCTTTTTAGCCTCGATCAGAGCATAAATGATATTAGGCTTATTGTGTGATATGGCCAGACCAATTCTTCCTAATTCACCTTCTGGTAGCCCATCTATATCAGTTTTTTTTGTCCATTTTTTTCCACCATCAATAGTAATATATAGTCCGCTCCCTTTTCCTCCAGATTTAAAAAACCAAGGATCTCTTTTATGTTCCCAGAGAGCAGCGATCAATTTATTCGGATTCGAAGGATCTATAATCAGGTCAGCAGCTCCCGAACTAGAATTGGAGTATAAAATTTTTGTCCAGTTTTGTCCACCATCAGAAGTTTTAAAAATTCCACGTTCTGGATGTTCTCCCCATGGTGAACCAATAGCTGCTACATATACTACATCTGGATCTGAAGGATGAACTATAATTCTATGAATATGACGGGTTTTTTCAAGACCCATTAAATTCCACGTTTTCCCTGCATCTAAAGATCTATAAACCCCATATCCTCCATTTAAACTGTTTCTAGGGTTACCCTCTCCTGTTCCAACCCATATGACATCAGGATTAGACTGTTGGATTGCTATAGCGCCTATAGAAGCTGTTTTTTGATTTTCAAACAAAGGTGTCCAACTAACACCACCACTCGATGATTTCCATACTCCACCAGAGGCAGTTCCTATGTATAAAACATCTCTATTTTCATTTACTACGTCAATTGCAGTAACTCGACCACTCATTCCTCCGGGACCAATATTTCGAGGAGCAATACCTTGCATCCATTTGGGCTCTATAGTCTGAGCAATAGCAATTTGGAATAAAAAAATTGAAAGAAGTAAATTTATTTTATTCATTTTTTTTAAAAAATACAAAAAAAGGGGTTGAATCCCCTTTTATTTAAAAAAATTATTTGAGAGTTAAGATTTCTCACTATAACAAAGACAAAAAAACCCCCGAAAAATTCGAGGGTTATAAAATTTTGTTGGCCTACTAGGGCTCGAACCTAGACTCTTCTGAACCAAAATCAGACGTGTTACCAGTTACACCATAGGCCAAAAATCGAGCAAATTTAATTTAATTATACTATTTCACCAACAAATCCCTTCTACTTTATTTGATTCACTCTATCTATTATTATACTGGACTATTATATCTTTTCTAATTTAAATCCTATCAATGTATCCGAAATAATATTTAACCACGTATTGCTAATCATCATTTTAAATAACTGAATAAAAATAAAATTAAACTTTTTTTAAGCGATCCTCTTTTACTTGATTTATCCTTAAATTCGCTCTTAAAAATTAAGTGCATTTGATGAATGATAAAACCTTTCGAATCTGGAATTACATTTTTGGTTGGGCAGTTTTTGCAATAGCCTTATTTACATTTGGAAGTACCGTAGAGCCTACAGCTAGTTTTTGGGATGCAGGTGAATATATATCTACTTCGGCAAAACTTCAAGTAGGACATCCTCCTGGCGCCCCTCTTTTCCAAATGATTGGTGCTTTTTTTGCCTTATTTGCTCCCAGTGCTCAAAAAGTAGCTTTGATGGTAAATTTTATGTCAGTTTTTTCTTCTGCCTTTACTATTCTTTTTCTGTTTTGGACATTGACATTACTACTAAAAAAACTACCAAACTTTAATAGCTTAGAAAACTTGTCTGATAAGATCGGGGTTTTTGGAAGTGCTGCTGTAGGTGCTTTGGCCTTTTGTTTTTCAGATAGTTTTTGGTTTAATGCTGTTGAAACAGAAGTATATGCTATGGCAACACTCATACTTTCTGTACTATTTTGGATGGGACTACGCTGGGAGGAAGAAATGAATACACCAAGAGGAGATCGTTGGTTGTTAATGATTGCTTTCGTAATAGGTCTTTCTTTTGGTGTTCACTTTATGGGCTTACTTACTATTCCGGCTCTTGGCATGATATATTACTTTAAGAATTACAAAAAGGTAACTATAAAGGGTTTTATATATGCCAATCTTATATCAATAGCTATATTATTGTTTATTTTTAAATTACTGCTCCCACTAACACTTTCCTTTTTTGGAAATGCAGAGGTGTTTTTTGTAAATACTATTGGACTTCCTTTTAACAGTGGAACAATAATTGCTGCACTTGTTTTTATCGCTTTTTTCTATTACACCTTAAATTATACGAGAAAGAAAAAATGGATTAACCTTAATACCGGAGTGCTTGTAGTCCTTTTTGTACTAGTTGGATTTTCATCTTGGATAATGATTCCAATTAGAGCAAATGCAAATACGGTTATTAATGAAAATTCACCTTCTGACGCTCGTTTATTATTAGCATACTACAATTTGGAACAGTATCCTGAAACCAAGCTCTTCTATGGACCTATGTTTTCTGATGTTTATGCAGGTCAAGATCCAATAGAACCTTTTATTGACGATAAGCCTAAATTTGAAAGAGATTATAAAACAGGTCGTTATAAAGTTGTAAACTATTGGAAAGATGCCCGTTTTAATTCTAATAGCAAGCATAATGGAATTCTACCTAGACTTTGGAGCAGTGAACACGCAGGGAACTACATGAACTTCACAGAGCCACTTGAATTTAATTTAAAGTCAAGTTATAGTTCAAATCCACAACTAAAAAAAATTATTCAAGATTTTAGAGAGGGTATTGAAGACGGAGCTGTCTCTGGAGATGATTACAATAATTTTTTAAAAACCTATAGTCCTTATCTAAATATCGAAAAACCTACTTTTTTATCCAACCTTAGATTTTTCTTTGAATACCAGATAGGATACATGTACTGGAGGTATCTGATGTGGAATTTTACTGGAAGACAAGATGATAATCAAGGAGAATATACTATTCTTAATGGAAATTGGATCAGCGGTATTCCAATAATTGATGAGTTGCGCTTGGGGAATCAATCAAAACTTCATCCAGATGCTTTAAATAATAAAGCCCGAAATACTTATTTTTTTCTCCCATTTTTACTTGGATTAATCGGACTTTATTTTATATACCAAGCAGATCCAAAACGTTTTTGGGTGCTTTTACTTTTTTTCCTATTCACTGGATTAGCGTTAAAAGTTTATTTAAATGAAAGACCTTTTGAACCTAGAGAACGAGATTATGCATTGGTTGGATCTTTTTATGTTTTTGCATTGTGGATTGGATTGGGTAGTTGGGCTTTAATTCAAAAATTACAGACTTTTATCTCAAAAAAAATTGCTGCACCACTAACAGTAGGAATCTCTCTAGTTTGTGTACCAATTTTGATGGCCTCACAAAACTGGGATGATCATGACCGATCAAATCGATACACTGCTCAGTCAATGGCCAAATCTTATTTACAATCTATTCAAAAGGACAAGGGAGCAATTATTTTTACAATAGGTGACAATGATACTTTTGCACTTTGGTACGCTCAAGAAATTGAGGGTTTCCGTACTGATGTAAAAACAATAAATTCAAGTTTGCTCGGGACTGATTGGTATATTGATCAGATGAAAAGAAAAACATACGAAAGTGAAGCCATACCATCACAGATGACCCATAACTTATATGCCTACGGTGTTCGAGATGTTATCCGCTATCAACCTGTTTTGGATTCTATTCGATGGGATATTAAAGATTTAATGAATTGGATAGCAAGTGATCATCCGCGAACAAAAATCAAAGATTTACTCAAAAAAACGGGGCAAGATCCTAATCAACTTCCAGAAAGTCAGCAGGAAGGTATCTTTTATCCAACTAGAAAAATTCGTGTTCCAGTAAACAAAGAAAATGTATTAAAAAGTGGCATTGTTAAACCTGAGGATGCAAATAAGATCGTTCCCTATATAGATATTGACTTACCTGAAAGTGCGTTATTAAAAAACCAGATGATGATGCTCGATATTTTGGCAAATAATGACTGGGAACGTCCAATTTACTTTACTGGTGGAAGCTATTCTGATTCAGAATACATTTGGATGAAAAAATACTTACAACTTGAAGGGTTAGTGTATAAACTTGTTCCTATCGAAACTGATTTAGGTGACGAAAATCCATACCTGATGGGTCGTATTGACAGTGATCTAATGTATGATATTGTAATGCAATGGGAATGGGGAAATTCTGAAAGTGTTGACATTTATCACGATACTGAAACAAGAAAAAACAGTATTTCATTTAGAAGCAACATGGCTCGATTAGCAGAAACATTAATCAATGAAAACAAGTTTGAAAAAGCCAAAGCGATACTTGATTTAGGTATCGAAAAAATGCCTTTGGACTACTTTGGCTATTATAGTCTTTTGGTACCTTTTGTGGATGGTTACTACAGAATTAGTGAAGTTGATAAAGCAAAGGAATTGTCACAAAAAATCGGTCAAAAATATTATGACCGATTGGCGTACTTTAATAGTTTGGAAACCAATTTACAATATAATATGGGTGAGGAAATCATTACTGAAATTGAACGTTATCGTGCCTTAGTTGAGGCAGATCTTAAACATGGTGAAAATATTGAATTGACTCCTGTACTTAACAAGTTTATGGAATCTTTTATGCCTTTTAAATTTCTCTATGGTGATTATGAATTTTATACAGGGCTTATCGATATTGCAGAGGGGTATTTTCTTGATGGAGAGATTGAAATAGCTCAAGACTTAGCCAGTAAGATAAGTGATGAATATGATAAACGTCTAGGGTTGTACAATCAAGTTTCAGAAGATAGTCAAAGACAGATACTCGAAAGGATTCAGAGGGAACTTAGTAGCTTTAATTATGTTGTTCAAATTGTAAAAGCATATGACAGCACAAAATTTAGCGATCAAATTGAAAGTATATTCAACAAAAATCTCAATTTATTTTCTTCGGTCTTATCGGAAGAAGAGTAAATAGTTTAAGAAATCACATGATCTTGCAATAAGCTGATCAGCGTATTGGCATCTTGAATACCACTTTGACGCCAAACCATTTCACTCAACTTGTAGATCATAAAAGTAGGAAGCACTCTGACCCGAAGAGCTTCTGAAAGTTTTTGATTTTTATCTATATCAATTTTAATCACTTTCCCTTTATCGCCAAGAGCTGCAGCAACACTTTTGAGTGTGCTATCCATTTCAAATAATCCATTATCCTCTTGCTGATAAAAAGCTAGTAAAATAGGTGTTTTTTCGTCTAATAGTTCACCAAATTTGGACATAACTGTGTAGAATTATAGAACAAATGTAAAAGAAATTGATTAAATCTTACTTTTTGTCTTTTTTAAAGTTATAACAGTAATCTCTGGCCATATACCTACTCTTCCGGGATAAGCCAAATATCCAAACCCTCGATTCACATTCAATCGTTGTTTAGCTTGTTCATAAATTCCTGCCCATTGTTTGTATCGAAATTTAGCAGGGCTCCATTTAAACCAACCTGGGATTTCAATTCCAAATTGCATACCATGGGTATGGCCACTAAGGGTTAAATGAACCGTATGAGGATGAGGTAAAACTTTTGCCTCCCAATGAGAGGGATCATGAGACATCAAAATTTTAAAATCGAATTCATCTACATTTTCTAATGCCTTTTCTAAATCTCCTACCTTTTTAAAACCGGTTCCCCAATTTTCTACTCCTACAATAGCCAGTCGTTGTCCATCTTTTTCTATAAACCTAGACTCATTTAAAAGAAGATCCCAGCCCATATCTTTATGGGCTTTATACAGGGCTTTTATATTTTTTAGCTTTTCATCTGGTGAATCCCATCGCATATAGTCTCCATAGTCATGATTTCCTAGAACTGAATAAACACCGTTAGGGGCATTGATTTTTTTAAAATGTGAAATCCAAGGTAGAACCTCTTTTGAGGTATTATTTACTAAATCACCGGTAAATAGAATTACATCACTTTGTTGTTTATTGACCAAATCAATCCCGTAATTAACCTTTTCAACATTGTCAAAACTTCCACTATGTATATCTGAAATTTGAGTAATTGTAAATCCGTCAAAAGCTTCAGGCAGATCATCG
>JAQWNZ010000004.1 GCA_029246125.1 Flavobacteriaceae bacterium | reverse complement strand
TGAGTTTCCAAGCGTGTTGATACCACGAATATTAATTGTAGCACCATCTTGACCTGGTTCCCCAGAGCCTTGAATTACAACTAAACCAGGTAGTCTTCCTGATAATGAATTGGTTAAATCAACTGCAGGAGATTTAATTATTTCTTCTCCTTTTATGGCTGCAACTGCACCGGTTATCGTTGCTTTTCGTTGAGTTCCATAACCGGTTACCACAACCTCTTCAAGTTCATCAGAACCAGAAACCATAATTATATCAAATGTGTCTGAATTTGCAGAAATTTCTTGTGTCACAAATCCCAAATAAGAAAAAACTAGTATAGAATCTTCACTAGAGACAGATATTGAGTAATTTCCATCGAAATCTGCAGTAGTTCCGTTAGTAGTTCCCTTTTCAACAATGGTTACTCCCGGTAGAGGACCAGTTTCATCACTGATTGAGCCAGATATACTCTGTTGAGCTAGACCTAACGTTGTTCCAAGTGCTAAAAATATAAGCACAAAGAATTGTTTTAAATTTTTCATTTGTTTTGTTAAGTTTAAATTAGTTGTTTAAGTAACACAATAATAGTCTATTAAAAGAGGTATGTTAAAAAAAACAAAAGAAAAAATAGATTTTAGCAGAGTTTTTGATACAAAAATTGTTTTTTTGTATACAAAATGATCTAATATCTACTTCTTTAAATCAACCTTCAAATGATTTTTTTGCGATTTTTTGTTCTAATCACTCTAATCTTTCAATTTAATCTTTATTCTCAAAAAAAACATCAAGATGATAATATAGAATATTACACACTTTTGTTTGAATTAAATAATCCTAATAAAAAGGAAATAAATCAAATTGAATTACCTGGTGTATATAGAGAACTTTCATCTACTTATGATACAAGACTTATAACATTTGAAAAGGAATTTAATATTACTGATGTTAATATTATTTATAGCATAGTTATTGAAAATAGTTTTAAAAGTGAAGCTATGATTAAAATCAATAATAACTTTATTAATAATAACATTATTAGAGGAACGAACAGTTATGATATCAACTTACCAAATAATTTACTAAAAAAGGGGATTAATAAAATTTCAATTCATGTCATATGTACAGAATTAGAGGGAGCTCTAGATGGTGATATTTACCTAAATAGTCAAAAAGAAATAATTAGTTTAAATGGAGTTTGGGACTATTATTTAAATGATAAATTTATTAACAATATTAAAAATGAACCTACTCAGGGTTTTGATCTTTTAAACTTTGGTGAATTAGACATACCATATTACACTTCAAATGATTTAGATGACTCTAAATGGCCTATTGCTGATTTTCCTAGCTCTAACGATATGTTATTTGATAATGATAATTTTAATGGAGCAATTTGTTTTAGAAAAATTGTGAAGTTGAATAAAGTACCAATTGAGGACTATTTAATAAAAATCAATAAAGGAATTGATGATTATGATAGACTTTATGTTAATGGAAAACTTGTCGGTAAAACAGATTGTTACTCATGCGAAAGAAAATATATAATTCCTAAAGATTATTTAAAAAAAGAAAACTTGTTTACACTTTTCATAGTAGATAAACATGGGATAGGTGGTGTAAATAGTGAAATTATTTTATCAAATTCAAAGGAATTACTAGATATTTCTGATAAATGGTCTTTTAAGAAAATACTAGAAATGCAATTATTAATTTCAACTAAAGTTTTAGATAATAAGAATTCATTTTTCAATAGTCAACAATTTAATTTTTATAGTATTTCGGGGATTAAATTAAATTTCAAGAATTTACTTATCGAACAAAAGACAAATTCGAATTATTATCTCTTGATAATTTTTTTATTGCTAAGCATATTGGTTGTTTTTTTTGTTTATAATTCAATTTACAGAAAAAATAAAGTGAATAAACCTCAAAAAAATAAAATAATAGATGAAAAAAAATATTTATTTATAAGATCTGAAAGAGCCGACCATAAAATTTTATTAAATGAAATTATTTCGATTGAGGGTAAAAAGGACTATGTTAAGGTTAGTACTGACGAAAAATCTTTCCTGGTAAGAAAAAACTTAAAAACATTCTTAAAAGAACTGCCTACATCAAAATTTATTAGAATTAGTAAATCAGTTGCTTTGAATATAGAACAGATTGAGAAAATAGAAAAAAATATGTTGTTTATAAAATCTGGGAAATACTACATAATTGGAAAAAAATATAATTATGAAATTAAAAAAGTTATTTAGTATAAACAAAAAACTTTAAAATTTAATATTTGGGAAACATGCTTTTCTAGCCATTTCTAACTATAAATGTATTTTTATTTTCCTATTTATAGATTAAAAATTCTAAATTAGACATAAGGGTAGTACCATTTTAAATTTGTATCCAATTAATAATTAAATTTTTAATTCTTGCACAGAATGACATTTTGCAAAACATTAGTTTTTTGCCTTTTTTTAGGTTCATTAACTTTTGCCCAGGAAAATTATACTGAAAAAATATCTGGGATCGATTATAAGCTTCATATGCAATTAATTCAGAAAGGTAATTTCACCATGGGTAGTCCAAAATTTGAAAAAGGGCATTTTGGAGACGAAGGTCCTCAACATAAAGTTGAAATAGATGGATTTTGGATGAGTAGATATGAGATTACATGGGATTTATATAATCTTTTTGTAACCAGAGAATTAGATGCATATCAAAAACCTAAAACTAATAAATCAGAAGTACAGCAAGATGTTGATGCTGTATCTGGTGCAACGACTCCTTATGTAGAAATGAGTTTTGGAATGGGAATAGATAATTACCCAGCAATCTGTATGACTCAATTAGCTGCTGTAAAATTTTGTGAATGGTTGTCTGCGATGACTGGGAATTTCTATCGTTTACCTACAGAAGCTGAATGGGAATATGCGTGTAGAGCTGGAACTGAAAGTGCTTATAGTTTTGGAGATGACTCTAGTGAACTTTCTGAATATGCTTGGTACAAAGAAAATAGTGAGGATAAATATCAAAAAGTAGGTACTAAAAAAGCAAATCCTTGGGGATTATTTGACATGCATGGAAATGTAGCGGAATGGACTTTGGACCAATATATTCCAACTGAATATTCTAAACGATTAGAAAGAGAAACCAATCCTTTAGTGGTAGGAGAAAAAGTTTACCCTAAAGCAGTACGAGGGGGTTCTTGGATGGATAATACAAATAGACTGAGATCTGCAGCAAGGAGACCCTCCTCAAAAAAATGGAAGAAGAGAGATCCGCAAATACCAAAGAGTAAGTGGTGGCATACCGATGCTCCTTTTGTAGGGTTTCGAATTGTTCGTCCCCTGGAAACTCCTACAGAGGAGGAACAAAAAAAATATTGGAAATATGAATTAACTGATTAAACTATAAAATTATGAACACTAAAAATAAAAATCAAAAAAATAAATCAAGACGTGCTTTTGTGCAGACAACTGCTATGGCGACGGGTGCTCTACTAACAGTTCCTATGGGTGTTGAGAGAATGGCTCGTGTAAACGGAAATCAAAAATTAAAACTAGCTTTGGTTGGTTGTGGAGGCAGAGGCTCTGGAGCTGCAGTGCAAGCACTTACCGCTGATGAAAATGTAGAGCTTGTTGCAATGGCAGATGCTTTTGGGGACCGAATAGAAAGAAGTTTAAAAGGAATTCGAGAGCATTTTGATGGAGATAAAAAAATTGATGTAAAAGAAAAAAATCGTTTTGTAGGTTTTGATGCTTATAAAAAAGCAATTGATCTAGCAGATGTTGTTATTTTGACAACTCCTCCTGGTTTTCGACCTTATCATTTTGAATACGCAATTCTTAACGACAAACACGTATTTATGGAGAAGCCGTTGGCTACTGATCCAGTTGGAATTCGTAAGGTATTAGCAACAGCAAAAATCGCAAAAACAAAAAAATTGAATGTAGTTGTAGGTTTACAACGTCACTATGAATCCAAGTATATAGAAATTAAAAAAAGAATTGATGCTGGAATGATTGGTAAAATCAGAGGAGGCCAGGTGTATTGGAATGATGCTGGTGTTTGGACAAAAGACCGTAAACCTGGACAAACAGAATTAGAGTATCAGATGCGTAACTGGTATTATTTTAATTGGCTATGTGGGGATCATATTTTAGAGCAACATATTCATAATATCGATGTAGCAAATTGGTTCATAGGAGATTATCCAGTATCAGCTCAAGGAATGGGTGGACGTCAAGTCCGTAATGGAAAAGAACACGGTGAAATTTTTGATCATCATTTTGTTGAGTTTACTTATGCTAGTGGAGCAGTAATTGCAAGTCAATGCCGGCATATACCTGGAACTATGAGGCGTGTAGACGAGGTATTCCAAGGCACACAGGGTAGCGTTGAAGTTGGAAAAGGAACTATCAGTGGATTAGATGGCGAAAGTAAATACAAGTATCCAAATAAATGGGGTGAGGATCCAAATCCATACCAAGTAGAGCACGATCGTTTATTTGAATCAATCCGAAGTGGAGGCGTCATAGCAGATACTGAAAATGGAGCTAAGAGTACCTTAACAGCAATTCTTGGCCGAATGGCAACTTATAGCGGTAAGAAAATTACTTTTGAAGAAGCTCTAAATTCTAAATATCAACTTATGCCTGAAACAGTAACTTGGAATTCAATACCTCCCTCTTCTCCTGATGAAAATGGTTATTATACTATACCAACTCCTGGAAAAACTAAATTTATCTAATATGGATCGTAGAAATTTTACACAATTAGCGGGGATAAGTGGATTGGGTTTGTTTTCAGTATCCTCACTTTTCGCAATAGAAACGAATATCAAAAAGCATTCTTTTAATTTGGCTTATGCACCTCATCTAGGGATGTTTTCTCATCACGCAGGTAATGACCCTATTGATCAGCTTAACTTTATGGCAGATCAGGGATTTACTGCTTTTGAAGACAACGGCATGCGAAAGCGTGAAGTTGCTTTGCAAGAGAAGATGGCCAAGACAATGGTTACGCGTGGACTTCGAATGGGAGTTTTTGTGGCACACGAAATTTATTGGCAAAAAGCTCAACTTGCTAGCGGTAATAAGGGACTGAGAGAAGAGTTTTTGGATTACATCAAAAAATCTATTCCTGTTGCAAAACGGGTAAATGCCAAGTGGATGACCGTAGTTCCAGGCCATGTAGATTTGAGACAAAATATTGCATATCAGACTGCTAACGTGGTAGAGAGTTTAAAACAAGCCTCTGCTTTATTGGAACCTCATGGAATTGTTATGGTATTGGAGCCACTTAATTTTAGGGATCATCCAGGTCTATTTTTATCGGAAAGTCCACAGGCATATGAGATCTGTAAAGCTGTAGATTCCCCATCATGTAAGATTCTTTTTGACATATATCATCAACAAATTCAGGAAGGAAATCTGATTCCTAACATAGAGAAATGCTGGGATGAAATAGGATATTTCCAAATAGGCGATAATCCTGGGAGAAATGAACCTACAACAGGAGAAATTAATTACACCAATGTCTTTAAATATATTCACTCTCGAGGTTATGATGGAATTTTGGGAATGGAGCATGGCAATAGTCGCCGTGATAAGTTAGGTGAACAAGCGGTAATTGATGCCTATGTTAAAGTAGATCAATTTCTTTAATGCTTAATTCCATTACTCAATTATTTGGAATTCGCTACCCAATAATTCAAGCAGGTATGGTTTGGGCTAGCGGATGGAGATTAGCTTCAGCCGTAAGTAATGCTGGGGGACTTGGTCTTTTAGGAGCTGGCTCTATGTATCCGGCAGTATTACGTGAACATATTCAAAAATGTAAAAAAGCCACTGACATGCCCTTTGGTGTTAATGTTCCTTTACTTTATCCAGATATAGATAAATTAATGGAAATAATTTTAGATGAAAAGGTTAAGATTGTTTTTACAGCCGCGGGTAATCCAAACTTGTGGACAAAACATTTAAAATCTCATGGATGTACCGTAGCGCATGTTGTTAGTTCTGTCAAATTTGCATTAAAAGCTCAAGCTTGTGGAGTTGATGCAATTGTTGCTGAAGGATTTGAAGCAGGAGGCCATAATGGAAGAGAAGAGACGACGACTATGGCTTTGATTCCACTTGTTAAAAAAACCATTGAAATTCCATTAATTGCGGCTGGAGGAATCGGTTCGGGAAATGCCATGCTAGCTGCTCATGCACTAGGTGCTGACGGAGTTCAAGTTGGTTCACGCTTTGTAGCAACTCCAGAAGCTTCATCACATGATTATTTTAAAACTGAGGTTATCAAAGCACAACAAGGTAGTACGGAATTGACTTTAAAAGAATTGACGCCCGTTCGTTTACTTAAGAACCCATTTTACAATAAAATAAAAGAGCTCTATGCAGAGGGTGCTTCAACAGAAAAACTAAATAAGCTATTAGGTAAAGGAAGAGCAAAAAAAGGAATGTTTGAAGGAGATTTAGTTGAAGGGGAGCTAGAAATCGGTCAAGTTGCGGCACAGATTGAAAAAATAATCCCCGCAGCTGAAGTAGTTGAAGAATTTATTTCAGCTTATAATAACAAATTAGGAAAATTAGAACTTTTTAATTAAGCCTCTACCTTTTTTTTAAAATCAATTAAAATTTGATTTTGTAATAAATCTTCAAAGGTTTCTTGTTTCCGAATTAAGTGGGGTTCGTTATTATACCAAAGCACTTCTGCTGGACGATATCGAGAATTGTAATTGCTCGACATGGTGAAGCAATATGCTCCTGCATTTTTAAAAGCAACAAAATCACCTTCTGAGATTTCTGAAATTTTACGATTACTTCCAAAAGTATCTGTTTCGCAGATATAGCCCACCACAGTATAAAAACGTTCTCTTCCCTCAGGATTTGAAATATTAATAATTTCGTGATATGAATTATAGAGCATTGGACGGATCAAATGATTAAAACCAGAATCAACCTGTGCAAATACCGTTGAAGTGGTTTGTTTTACAGTATTTACTTTTGTCAAAAAATAACCTGCATCGCTGACTAAAAACTTACCCGGTTCAAAAGCGAGCTCTAAGGTTTTTCCATAGGTTTTGCAAAAATCATTAAAACGTTTGCTCAATTTTTCTCCTAATTCTTCAATATTGGTTTCTATGTCTGATTCCCGGTAGGGTACTTTAAACCCGCTTCCAAAGTCGATAAAGGATAGATTTTTAAATTGCAAAGCTGTATTAAATAGGATTTCAGAGGCATGTAAAAACACTTCTATATCCAAAATATCACTACCTGTGTGCATATGTACACCATTGATTTGCATTTTAGTATTTTCTACAATTCTTAGTACGTGAGGTATTTGGTGAATAGAAATACCAAATTTTGAATCTATATGTCCAACGGATATATTACTGTTTCCTCCTGCCATCACGTGGGGATTTATTCTAATACAAACTGGGATTTTAGGATGTTTAGTTCCAAATTGTTCTAAGACGGAGAGGTTGTCAATGTTAATTTGAACTCCCATATTTGCCACTGTTTCAATTTCTTCTAAAGAGACACCGTTAGGAGTGAAAATAATGTTATCAGATTTAAAACCTGCTTCTAAGCCTAATTGTACTTCTTGAATGGAGACCGTATCTAGTCCGGAGCCCATAGCCTGTATGAGCTTTAAAATAGAAATATTGGATAGTGCTTTACAAGCATAATTAATTTTTAACTTAGCTACTGCTGAAAAGGCATTTTTTAGTCTCAGGTATTGCGATTGAATTTTAGATGAATCATAAACATATACTGGCCCTTCTGCTTGTTTTGCTATAGATAATAAATCAGAATTTGTCATAATATTTTTAAATTGATTTTCAAAAGTATAAATCAAACATAATCTGAACAAAGAAAGTGGCTAAACAACAATAAATTACAACTTTTTGTGTCATTTATAACAAAAAGTTTTAAGCTGCAAGGCTAAAAAGACGCCTATGATTAGCTATTTTTGTTTAGGATTTTACACATCAATATGAATTTACACGAATATCAGGGAAAAGAAATGCTTGCTAGTTATGGAGTAGCAATTCAAAGAGGCATTGTTGCAAGGACAGCTTCTCAGGCTGTTGATGCAGCTATGAAGCTTTCGAAAGATACAGGAACCAAATGGCATGTTATTAAAGCTCAAATCCATGCAGGTGGACGAGGTAAAGGTGGCGGAGTTAAACTTGCCAAAAATCTTGAGGATTTGAGAGCTATCTCAGAACAAATTATAGGAATGATGTTGATAACGCCTCAAACTCCCCCTGAGGGGAAAAAGGTGAATCAAGTTTTAGTCGCTGAAGATGTATATTACCCCGGCCCTTCAGAGCCTAGTGAATATTATATGTCCATTTTATTAAACCGTTCAATAGGTAAAAATATGGTAATGTATTCTACAGAAGGGGGAATGGACATTGAGGCTGTAGCAGAACAAACACCCCACCTTATTTTTACCGAAGAAATTGATCCTTCTTTAGGGCTGCTACCTTTTCAAGCTCGAAAGATTGCATTTAATTTAGGGCTATCAGGCCCTGCCTTCAAAGATATGACTAAATTTGTGAGTGCATTGTATAAAGCATATTTAGGTTCAGATGCATCTCTTTTCGAAATCAATCCAGTATTAAAAACCTCAGATGATAAAATTATTGCTGTAGATGCTAAGGTAACTTTGGATGATAACGGCCTGTTTAGAAATAAAGAGTTGGAGGTATTACGCGATTTAAGTGAAGAAAATCCTGTAGAGGTAGAGGCAAGAGAGGCTGGCCTTAATTATGTAGACTTAGATGGTAATGTTGGTTGTATGGTAAATGGTGCTGGTTTAGCGATGGCAACAATGGATCTTATAAAGCAAGCGGGAGGTGATCCTGCAAACTTTCTCGATGTTGGTGGAACTGCAGATGCAGCTCGCGTAGAATTGGCTTTCCGATTGATTTTAAGAGATCCAGATGTAGAAGCAATACTAATCAATATTTTTGGTGGAATAGTCAGATGTGACCGTGTTGCTCAAGGTATTGTAGACGCCTACAAAAACTTAGGAGATGCAATTCAAGTTCCAATCATTGTTAGATTACAAGGTACTAATGCAGATACAGCTAAACAGCTTATTGACAACTCTGGACTAAATGTACTTTCAGCAACTGCTTTCCAAGAAGCTGCAGATAAAGTTCAAGAAGCAATCACTTAATTGACAAAAAGTCAGCTTTTTAACTTTTTTTAATGCCAAAATGTCAAAAAATTCATTTGGCCTCTTTTTTGTTTTATGGTAATATAATAAAATTGTTAACCTTAAAATTTAAACTATGAATTTAATTAGTAAACAAATACCGTTTTTTCCATCTCTAATAGATGATTTTATAAATAATGATTGGAACGTTAAAGTTCCTTCTCTTTCATCTAGGATACCTGCTGTTAATATTAAAGAATTAGACTCTCAATTCGAGATTGAGTTGGCTGTCCCCGGAAAAGAAAAAAATGATTTCGAAATTGATCTAGAAGATGGAATTTTATCAATTTCTTCTACACAAGAAGACAAAAAGTTAGACGATAAAGAAAAATTTACACGTCGTGAATTTAGCTATAATAGTTTTAGAAGAAGCTTCTCCCTTCCTGATAGTGTTGACCATACCAAGATAGATGCGAATTATAAAAGTGGTGTACTTAAAGTATTATTACCAAAATATAAAGAAGCCCAGCCTCAGCCTAAGAAGCTGATTAAGATTCGATAAATTAATTATTTGTTTTTGTTTAAAACGACCCCAGTAGGGGTCGTTTTTTTTAAAGCTTTATGTAGATCTTCTTTTTAAATAGAATTTGAATTGGGATCCAAAGGATGATTAAATATAGCAAAGCGTATATTAGTGATCCGAGCTTTAGGGATAAACCTACTTGGTTGCAAAATGACATAAATTCATCGTTCAATGATATCCCTAACCAATTAGAACTATAAAAAACAACTGTTAATAGGCTTGAAAAAGAGTAAGCTGTTATTGAATTTACTCCAAATGCATGGGCAAATTTAAATTTATAGTGATTTTGTTTTAAATCAAAAAAGAAAGTGAAACTTGCCAAAGATAACATCCCAACTCCTCCCATAAAAAGTGTAAAAGAACTACTCCACAAGTTTTTGTTAAAAGGGAAAAACCACTGCATGAAATCACCTAGAAATAGAAGTATAAAACCATAAAAAAATAATTGATTTAAACGATTTTTAAGTTCGTCCTTTTGAAGAAGTACATACCCTGCCCACATTCCAATTAACCCACTTACAATAGCAGGAAGTGTGCTTAATATACCTTCAGGATCCCAAGTTTCTTGCCAAAGTCTTCCTGGTAGAATTAAATGATCAATAAAATGAGCCCAGTTTTTTTCAGGAACATTCAAATCAGGAAATCCAATTCCTGGAATTGGAATGTAGGCCATCACCAGCCAGTATCCTAAGATTACTGAAATACCAAAATACCATTGTGTTTTTCTACTAGCATATAAAAATAATAAAGCACATGCCAGATAAACAAAAGCAATTCGAGGCAAAACTCCAACCCACCTAATTCCCTCAAAATTAAAGTTTGGCCATACCCAAAGGAAAATCCCTACAACATAAATTTTTAAAGCCCGCCAAAGTACTTTTTTCATTAATTCATTTCGACTTTTTCCACCCTCATGCTGTTTTTTCATAGAAAGTACAATTGAGACTCCAACAATAAATAAAAAGCATGGAAAGATATAATCTGTAGGGGTAATTCCATTCCATTCTGCATGTAAAAGGGGTGCGTAAACATTACTCCATGATCCAGGATCATTAACAATAATCATTAAAATGATAGTTAATCCACGAAGAATATCTAAAGAAAGTAAACGTTTATTTTGCATCAGCTTTATTTTATCTGAATACTATTCCCACCTCTGCCTTGACTATCGAAAATCCGAAGTGTTACCAAACTAGATTCTGGAATTTTGGTAGGTTCAGTATATTTTAGAGATTGAGTATTAGGAATTTTCCCATCTAGTGTATAATGAATATTAAGACCAGGGAATTGTTGCCTTACAATAAGTTTCCCTTTATTAATTATAGCACCTGGTTTGGGTAGGTCAAATGCTATACCACCATAAAGATCTGTGAGCAATGGAAGATGTCGTTGACCTATAGAGTTAACTAGTATATTCCATGAAATATTTAATAAAGGTTCTTGAGCTTCAGCAGTTTTTTCATCTATCCAAGGTTCTTTCTCACTCCATGCTCTCTGGGAAAATACAATCATATTTGGCATCAACATGCGATCAAATTCATATGAATTTGTGGCAGTTTCAGTCCAAAGTTGAGATTGAATACCTAGAAAATTTTCCACAGTTTTTAATTTTTCTTTACTAGCAATCTCAGTTTGATTAATTCCTTTTGAGCGCAAATTCACTTTATTGGCAAAAACATCTAAAGGTTCAGTTCCCCAACTATCTTTATAATTTACATATCCTGACCAATTTAATCCACTGTTTTCCATGTCTCTGTCATCACTCATATCAAAATAAAATGCTGATGAATTACTCATGACAGCTTTAAAGCCAATATTAGTAAGTCGATATATCATATCCTCTCTTCCTTCTCCCCAGGTATTATTCCACACATAGGGGATAAAATTTAAGTTTTTAAGCTCTTGATTTACTTCAATTTCTGATTGACTTTTTTCACTATGAACTAAAAGGACATCTTCCCAACCTACCATTTGAGATCCGCTATCAGCAATAATTTGATTCAGAAGTTTAATATTTTCATTATATAAATCCTGATAAGAATTGATTTTAGGGTCGTTCTTAATGAATTCTGAACAGAGGGGCGATTTTCTCCATACACCATATGGCAATTCATCTGCTCCAATATTGAATTTACTCATAGGTAGTTGAGCAGCATTATACATTCCTTTAATCTCATTAAATACTTTTTCAAAAAATCGGTAGGCACTGGGATCACAAATACAAATAGTGTTGTCTTTAAAAAGTTGAGCTGAAGTGTATTCACTTTGATCTTCAGGATCATGAAGACGGTATTCATTAGCTGCTTTTTCATTTCCTTGTTTCATAAAGCTTATATAGCGACTCTTCATCGCAACAACTGCAGATCTTGCATGGGAAGGAAAACTAATTTGAGGGATGATCTTAATGTGTCTTTTTTTTGCCTCTTCTAGTATTTCAATAAAATCGTCACGAGAGAGAAAACCACTGCCTGTAGATATTTTTTTTCCAGAGCCAGAACCATACATGGGAAAAAGACGGTCTGATTCATCTTTGGTAAAACCTCTTTTGCTACTTGTTTCAGTGAGTTCAGGAAGGTCTTGTATTTCAATTCTCCACCCTTCATCATCACTCAGTTTAATGTCTAAAATATTTAGTTTATACATTGCCATATAATCTAAAATCTGAATTATCTTTTCCTTGGGGAAAAAATTTCGTGCGATGTCGGTCATAAATCCTCGGTGCTGAAAGCGAGGTGTATCTTTAATTTCTAGTAAAGGAAGTCCAATTCCTTCTCGCTCTGCAATCATTATTATCTGGCGAAAGGATTCCAAGGCATAAAAAACACCACTATCAGATGAGGCTTCAATTTGAACCTGATCAAGAGAAATTTTTAATAAATATCCTTCATTTAGAATCTGATTATTCTGTTTTATTTGGATATCAGCTTCACCAATCTCATTTGCTGAGATTTTAATTTTAGTTCCTTTTTGTAATCGTTTGGTTAAAAATGAACTATTAACTTTAAATTCACCAAAATTAATGTCAAGTGATTTTGGTAGAGATCTACTAATTTCTTTTTGTTTTATTTCTTGTGGTACAGGTAATACCCAATGAAGTTTTTCTTTGGATAAATTACTTATCCCCTCATAGGATGCATATCGCTCAGCCGCAGAAGGAATATTTAAATCTTTAAGCCCCTTAGCATTATTCCAAACAATAGTGCTTTCTAGATCATATAACTCATCATTTTTTTCGTTATAAACAAAAAAGCCTATGGGCCCCATTACCAAACGATTTATGATTCCAGATTCAGTTACAGAAAACTCAAGTGTCTCCCCGGGACTTAGTGTATTAGGAGGATCGAAAAATAAAATCCAATATTGATTATTTTTGGTTGGCTTAAGGACAATTCCTTCAGACAAAGTTCCAGGTTTTATAGAACCAATAAATTGATTCCAGTGTAATGACCATTGTCCTCCTTCCCAAACTTCTTGAGTGGGGTTTGTGATTCTAAAATTAATTTCCATTTGATTGTTGGGAACATCAAATTGATTAATAATAAATTCAATAGGAGTTGAATTATTATTTGGGGTTTTACATTGTATTAGTAATAGAACAACAAGGGAGCTAACAATAACTTTTTTCACTTTAATGTATTTTGTCTAAAATAAGAAAATTAAAGAAATAGTTATTCAATCACTTTAAAAGCTTTAATTGCTTTGTTAGGTTCAATAATCGAGTAGTCTTCCCAAAACTTAGGGTCGTATTCAGTTAGGTTTTCAGGAATTACGGAAGGAATTTCTTTATATGCTTCGAAATCTTCCTTACTAATTGGAACGGTCTCAAATACAACTAATTGTAATTTTTGGTACTGACGATTTTTAACATTAAGATCCATTTTAAGTTGGTTTTGCTTGTTACGTCCCTTAACTAATTTATTTTTTTCAATTATAACTAAAGGGCGTTCAAAACCACCATCAAATCTAGTGGTGAATTCAAAATACTCAAGACTGTATTTACCACTAGATAATTTTTTAAATTGTATAATTAATTCCTGAAGATCAAGAACGAAAGAAATACCAAACATACTAAAGTCACGAACATTTTGAATGTTTTTGTATTCAAGACGAATAAGTGCCTTTTTGTCCGCATCAACATAGATTTTACCTGCAAAATCAGAATTTCCATCTGGTTTAAATTCAATTACGTACACTGGAGTATCATTAAAATAAGTGAAATCAATTAATTTATATTTATATTTTGAGGACTTTTTTATCACAGAAAAATTGAATTCTTCTTCTTCAAAAATATCGTCTAAAAAGTTAGTTGAAGCTGTTTTTCTTAAAGTGAGAATATTCTCTTTTTTCTTTTCATCTTTTTCCTCTCTACTCAGTGTATCATTATCTTTTAATGAAGAAGAAAAATCCTCTGCTTCAACTTTACCACCAATAATTCCAGAACGTACCTTAAAGTAGGAGTTTGTTTTGATATTTTCTTTTAGGATCGTATCAAAAATCTTTTCAATATTTTCAAAAATGGCAGAATTATTTTTATCCTCCAAGTCTAGTGCTTTTTCTATTTCTAATTTTTGAGTTTCTTTTTCAAAATCACCATAAAGGGTTCCAGCAAATTCATGGTACCACTCGTTTTTTCTCGGTAATTTCTGAAGAGTACTATCCCAAAAAGATTGATTGAACTCTTTTATAGATGACTTTTTAATTTTTACATTTAAGGTTTTGAGCTCTGAAAGACCTGTTTCTCTAAAAAATAATTTTTTACGAGTGTAGCCTAATTCATATTTATCAGGGATATCTTCTTTAACTAGTTTTATGAGCTGATTTACGTCAACTTTTTTGTTGCTTAAGATCACAGATTTTAGTGTAATAGCTTTAGGATTTAGGTAAAAGATACTGTCAAGTATTTTTTCAAGCTTAATACCTAGTGTTTCATATCCCATACAGGAGATAAAAACAGAATCTTGCTTTGATTCATTATCATACTGTAATCTAAATTCGCCTTCTTCATTTGAAACTACCCCAATACCTGATTTAAAATAAATGCTAGCAAAAGGAATGGGATTTTTATTCAAACTATCTAATACTATTGCAGTGAGTTCTTGAGCATAGTTTAGCGATCCAACCATCAATAAGCAGTATAATAAGAGTTTATTTATTTTTCTGATCATTGATTATAAGCTATAATAAATTTACCTGTGAAAGTTTTCATAATTGATTTAAAACATGATATTTACAATTGGTCTTTTAAACTCTTAATTTCATCGCGATAATTTGCTGCTTCAATAAAATCCAGGGATTTTGCGGCTTCTTCCATAGCTTTACGGAGTAGTTTTATTTTCTTTTCTATTTGAGGTTTGGTCAAATAGCGATTCTTCTCTTCAGCTGCTTTTCGAGCCTCTTTTTCTTGTACATAAGTAGCCACTGAATTTTTTGAAAGAGCACTATCTAATGACTTGTTGAGAGCCTTAGGAGTGATATTATGTTTTTGATTATACTCCATTTGTTTATCTCTTCTGTAATTGGTTTCATCTATCGTTTTTTGCATGCTTTTGGTGACGTTATCTGCATACATTATAGCTTTGCCGTTTACATTTCTTGCTGCGCGGCCAACAGTTTGAGTAAGAGAGCGATTAGATCTCAAAAACCCTTCTTTATCAGCATCCAAAATAGCAACCAAAGAAACCTCTGGTAGATCTAATCCTTCACGTAGTAAATTAACTCCAATTAAAACATCAAAAATTCCTTTTCTTAGATCTTGCATGATTTCTACCCGTTCAAGTGTATCTACATCACTATGAATGTAGCGGCAGCGAACTTGTGCTCGACTTAAATATTGAGTCAATTCTTCTGCCATTCTTTTAGTTAATGTTGTTACCAGTGTCCTTTCATCTTTTTCGGTACATTTTTGGATTTCCTCCATTAAATCATCAATCTGATTTAAACTTGGACGCACCTCAATTATAGGATCTAATAATCCTGTAGGACGAATTACCTGTTCAACATAAACCCCTTCAGTTTTTTTCAATTCGTAATCTGCAGGCGTGGCACTGACATAAAGAACTTGATTTTGAATTGCTTCAAACTCCTCGAATTTCAGAGGACGATTATCCATGGCTGCGGGTAGTCGAAAACCGTACTCAACTAAATTTTCTTTTCGACTTCGATCTCCCCCATACATCGCATGGACTTGGGAAACAGTTACATGACTTTCGTCTACTATCATCAAAAAATCTTTTGGGAAATAATCCAATAAACAGAAAGGACGTGAACCTGGTGAACGTCCATCAAGATAGCGAGAATAATTTTCTATACCAGAACAATAACCTAGTTCACGAATCATTTCAAGATCAAATTCTGTTCGTTCATGTAAACGCTTTGCCTCAAGGAATTTTCCAATCTCTTTAAAATAATCGACTTGTTTTACTAAATCATCTTGAATTTGAATGATTGCGTTTTGAATAATATCAGGTGAGGTTACAAAGATGTTGGCAGGGTAGATATTGACTTGATTAAATTGTTCTAGTCGATTATTGTCAATTGGATCAAAAGCTTCGATTTTTTCAATTTCATCACCAAAAAAATGAACTTTAAATGCAATGTCCGCATAACCTGGAAAAACATCAATGATATCACCCAAAACTCTAAAATTACCCCTTCCAAATTCGCCACTAGTTCTGGAATACAAACTTTGAACTAATTGTTGCATCAATTTAGTTCGAGAAATTTGCTGATCTTTCTCTAAACTAATAACATTTTTTTCAAATTCGGCTGGGTTTCCAATCCCATACAAACAAGAAACAGATGCAACAACCAATACATCTCTCCTGCCAGAGAGTAGGGCAGAGGTTGTACTCAATCTTAGCTTTTCTATTTCTTCGTTAATTGATAAGTCTTTCTCAATATAGGTTCCTGAGCTAGGAATATAAGCTTCAGGCTGATAATAGTCATAATATGAAACAAAATATTCAACTGCATTGTTTGGGAAAAACTGTTTGAATTCAGAATATAATTGGGCAGCTAATGTTTTATTGTGAGCCAAAACTAGAGTTGGACGCTGAAGTTTTTCTATTGTATTGGCCATGGTAAAGGTTTTACCTGACCCAGTCACCCCTTGAAGGGTAACAAACGGATCATTACTTTCAAATTGAGAAACAATCTCTTTAATCGCTTGAGGTTGGTCGCCAGTGGGTTTGAATTCAGAAATGAGTTGAAATTGCATGCCTTAATTAAAAAAGTAAAACTACGAAATATCCACTCGGGAATTTTAATGAATTGGCTAACAATACTATAAATCTCTTCTTTTTAAAAGAGCATACGAACCCAAGATAAAGAGGGCAGACCACAACATTACAATTGAAATATTCAGAATGGAAACCCCATAATCTTTGTTAAAACCTTCACTGATCTGGTCTGCAAAACTTTGAATAGCGGAAAGCCTTGTAAAAGGTTCTTTTATAAGATTGCCAAGTGCATGAAGAGGGAAAAAGTTGATGATTTGTTCAGCACTAAGTTGTGGAATAAGATCAGAAAGTTTCCAACGCATTAATCCATAAATCATAAATTCAACAAATTGCCATAAAGCGAGAAAACCGATAGCAAAAGCGGCTCGTTTAATAAGTATGGATAAAAACAAACAGTAAATAAAAAAACCAAAGAGATTAATAGCATAAGCAAGCAGATATTCCAAATCAGAAAAGACGATTCGAAATTCGTTGTAATCAGAATAGATTCCTCCTAAAATCATGCTAATAATAAAGACTAGAAGAGTTGAAATTAAAACAAAGGCAGCAATAGTATAAACTTTAGATTTTAGAAATTCGGCTTTACTCATCCCGTCGATGAGATTTTGTTTTAAGGTTTTATATGAGTATTCATTTCCTATCATGGCGACAATTACTATGGCGAAAAATATTTTTAAAATTGCAATAATAAACGTATTAAAATGCCAGATATAAGGGAAATTAAAAATACCCTGCTCAGCTAAATTAAATTTCATGGGTCCAAACTCAACATTAATTGTACTTAGAATTGCAATACTAAAAATCAAAATAAAATAGGCAAAGGTCAAAACTCTAGATGTCTTATTGTGCCAAATTTTATAAAGCTCTATGTATAAAAGACGCATTATTTCTTTGTAAGGTTTAAAAATTGAT
>JAQWNZ010000022.1 GCA_029246125.1 Flavobacteriaceae bacterium | reverse complement strand
CCAAGACCATCTGATGTTGTAAGTATTGATCCCTACGACGAATATCAGTCTGGATATTATGATGACGGAAATGGAGGATTAATTAATGGGGTAGATACAAGACAAGGTCCAATTGAAAATTGGAATGGTTCTCGTACTCATTATAATTTAAAAAAATG
The DNA here is from genome assembly GCA_029246125.1 of Flavobacteriaceae bacterium. Taxonomy (GTDB): domain Bacteria; phylum Bacteroidota; class Bacteroidia; order Flavobacteriales; family Flavobacteriaceae; genus MS024-2A. Next base: position 10,007 of record JAQWNZ010000022.1, on the reverse strand, counting down.
GATTGATCCAGATCCTTCAATAAAAGAGAATTTAACAAGTCACCAAGTAATTCCATGGCCATTCATCCGTTACGCTGAAGTTGTATTAAATTATGTAGAAGCATCTATTAATTTGGGGCAAGAAGATGAAGCTAGAAATTGGATGAACAAAACTCGTTTTAGAGTTGGTATGCCCGCGATTACTGAAACTGGTTCGGACCTACTTAATAAGTACATCAATGAGAGACGTATTGAATTAGCTTTTGAGGAGCACCGTTATCACGATGCTAGAAGATGGTTAATCGCTCCTAGTACATTAGGAAGAGGCGTTCAGAAAATTAATATTACTGCTAAATTAAAAGCTGGAAAAAGTCCATTAGCTCCTTATCGTCACGATAAAACTAATTACGACTACACTTATGAAGTTCAAAATGAAACTTCAATAGAAAATAGAACATGGAAAGATAAAATGTACTATCGTCCAATCTCAAGAGATGAGATGAATAAAAACTCTCTTCTTGTTCAAAACCCTGGATACGACTAAATTCCTGTTTGTTTTATTATATAAAACATATCCTTTTTTAGAAGAGGATATGTTTTTTTGTTTTAAATAAACCCTAAGTTTAAAAAAAGGAGTCTAAATGAGAATGAACTCAAAAATTATAGTTCTTTTAATACCTCTTCTTTTAGGATGCGATAACGAAAAAAAAATTAATACTCAGTTTACATCCCTTAAACCAGAGCAAACAAAACTGTTTTTTCAAAATAATCTTACAGAAGGTCCAAATACTAATGTACTTATGTATGAATATTTTTATAATGGAGGAGGCGTTGCAATCGCTGATTTTAATGGTGATGATGATTTAGATATTTATCTTACTTCAAATATGGAAGAGAACAAAATGTTTCTTAACAGAGGAGATTTAAAATTTGAAGATACAAGTTACACATCAAAAGTTAAGGGAAGAAAAGGGCCTTGGAAAACAGGAGTAACTGCTGTTGATATTAATGGTGATGGAAGAATGGATTTATATGTTTGTTATTCAGGAAAGGTCAAAGAAAAAAGTCGTAGAAATCAATTATTTCTAAATATGGGAAATAATGAAAAGGGCGTACCCCTTTTTACCGAAGTTGCTCGTTTATATGGACTTGATAGCCCCGCATATAGTAATCAGGGTTATTTTTTTGATTACGATAGAGATGGTGACCTTGACATGCTGCTCCTAAATCATAATCCAAATTCCTTGCCTGTACTTGGTGTACCAAAAACAAAGGTTTTACTCAAAGAGGACCAACCTTTAACAGGCTTAAGGTTATATGAACAGCGAGAACGTTATTTCCACGATATTACGGCCCAAACAAAAATAAATGGCTCGAGTCTATCTTATGGTTTAGCAATCGCCCTATCTGACTTTAATAATGACGGCTGGACTGATTTTTATGTGAGTAACGACTATACAATACCTGATTACTTATATATCAATGATCAAAATGGGGATTTTGAAAATAAACTCAGTGAAAGCATTCAACATACAAGTCACTTCTCAATGGGAAACGATAGTGGAGATATAAACAATGACGGCTGGGTAGACCTTCTGACTTTAGATATGCTTCCTGAGGATAATGAAAGACAAAAATTACTTCAAGCGCCTGACAACTACAACTTATTTGATCTAAACTTAAAAAGTGGATTTCATTATCAATATATGAGAAATATGCTTCAACTAAACAATGGAAATGGAACATTTAGCGAAGTAGGCCAGCAAATGGCAATCTCAAATACTGATTGGAGTTGGTCAGCACTTTTTGCTGATTTTAATAACGACAGCTGGCAAGATCTGTTTGTAAGTAATGGTTATAAAAGGGACTATACTAACCGAGATTTTCTAAGTTATATGGAAAACTTCATTGGAGAAAAAAAGTCAAACCTAAAAAGAGAAGATGTTCTAGAAATTATAAATAATATGCCTGCGTCTAATGTCTCAAACTACATTTATAGTAATGAAAACGGTAAAAAATTTAAGAATGTTACAAAAAATTGGGGACTTCAAGAATTTATAAACAGTAATGGTGCTGCTTACGGTGATTTAGACAATGATGGTGATTTAGATCTAGTCGTTAACAATATTAATGCTCCAGTAAGTGTGTATAGAAACAACTCAAATGACTCAAATAATTTCATTCAAATTCAGTTTGAAGGATTAAAAAACAACAGGCAGTCTTTGGGAACCAAAGCCAGAGTTTTTGCTAATGGTTTTGAACAGGTTAAAGAACTATTCCCAACTCGTGGATATCTTTCCACTGTTAGCCCAATTTTACACTTTGGGTTGGGGAAAATTAAAAAAATTGACTCTATCCAACTACACTGGCCAGATGGAGGGCTCACTACGAAAAGACTTATTGCGGTAAATCAAAAAATCAGTTTTAAGCAAGATGAAAGTAATGAGCAGGCGGATCAGGATAGAATTTCAAATACTTGGTTTAAAGAACTAGATAATAATATAACCTATAGCCATGAAGTAAAAAATATTCTAGACTTTGACAGGCAGAAATTATTGCATTTCCAACCTTCTTTCGAAGGACCACCAATTATAAAAGGTGACTTGAATCAAGATGGAAAAGATGATATTGTTATTGGTGGAGGTAAAAACCAACCCATAGAAGTCTGGCTTCAAAATCAAGAGGGCAGTTATTCACAAAAAAAGTCATTCGATTTTATTAGAAGTAAAAATACAATAGTTTCAGATCTTGCTTTAACAGATCTAGACTCAGATGGAGACTTAGATCTTTATGTTGGTAATGGAGGTTACCATAATCTTAAAGACAAGAGTAATAGATTGATAGATCAAGTTTACATGAATAATGGAAAAGGGATCTTCATGTTATCCACCAAAAAAAATACTGCCCTCAAAGAAGGGACTTCTGTTATTGCAATAAAAGAGTCAAATAGCGATTATAATACTTCTATTTTTGTAGGGGGAAGTATTATACCTGGAAGTTACCCAAAACATTATCCAAACAAATTATTCATTTGCAACTCAAAAGGTGATCTTACAATCGATGAGCAACAATCAAAAACTTTAAACTCTATCGAGGGAATTGTTCGTGATGCACTATGGACAGACTTAAATCAAGATGGCTCTGATGATTTAATTATAGTTGGTGAATGGATGCCAGTTACCGTATTTCTTGATAAAAATGGTGTTTTAGAAAAACAAACAAATTATTTTTTAGACTCAAATACAAATGAGGGATGGTGGAACACAATAAGATCAACTGATCTTAATAATGATGGAAAAACAGATTTTATAATTGGAAATGAGGGAATTAATAATCCTTTTAATGCTTCATCTAAACAACCTATTCAAATTCATTATGACGATTTTGATGATAACGGTTCTGTAGATCCTATCATCTCGTATTTTATTCAAGGTAAAGCTTATCCTTTGGCAACCCGTGATGAATTATTAGCTCAGTTAGTAGAGCTAAAGTCTGTTTATCCATCTTATAAATCGTATGCAGAAACAGATTTGGAAATGTTGTTGGGGAAAATCCAAACCAATAAAACTAAAAACTGGAAAGCAAGTCAACTAGAATCAATTGTCATATTAAGTTCAAAAGTTGGGTATTTAGTAAAACAACTTCCGGATATCGCACAAAGAAGTCCTCTCACAGCAATTCATAGTTTTGACATAAACGCCGACGGTAACCAGGATTTACTTCTGTTTGGAAATAGATCTAAAAATGCATTAAAACTGGGTAGTAATGATGCAAACTACGGTACAGTTTTATTAGGAAAAGGTGACGGTAGTTTTGATCTAATTTCACCAATAGAAACAGGCTTAAATATTAAGGGTGACGTGAGTGATGTAATACAAATTGGAACTGCTCTTTATATTGCAAAGTCAAACAAAAAATTAAGTGTATATAAATACAATACACATGAAAACTGAATCAATAATTTATTTTTTTATAAAACTGGGTTTTATTTTTATTCTCTTTATAGGCATAGCGAGTTGTAAACAATTACCAAAAAAAATTCCTGATTACGAAGTTGCAGCTAAATGGGCTGATATGACTCTATACATAACTAAAAATACTCCTGCAAACTCACCTACTTTTGCCTCCCGATGTCTTGGCTATATGGGTTTAGCTCAATATGAGGCCGTTGTTCACGGAACTTCAGATCACAAATCCCTAGCAGGTCAATTGAATCAATTGGAAAGTCTTCCTATTCCGAACTCTGACGATTCTTATAATTGGCTTATGGTATTAAATAGATCACAAAGTGAACTTTTAAAATCTCTATATCTTCAGACCGCTGATGAAAATAAATTAAAAATTGATTCTTTGGAAAATAGAATCCAAAAAATATTAGAAAAAAATGAGAATAGAAAAACGACAATAAAATCTATTGCTTATGGAACTGAGCTAGCAAAAGCACTTTTTGATTGGTCAAAAACTGATGGTGGTCATCGAGGATACTTAAAGAATTTTGATCAGGATTTTAATCGTGAACCTTTTCCTGGCTCCTGGAAACCTCCACTATTTGCGCAATCATTTAGTCATAAACCTCTACATTCTTTTTGGGGGGAAAACAGAACTTTTGCACCTCAAAATACTTCCCTTGAACTTCCAGAATACATAGATTATGATCCAGTTGAAGGAAGTGAATATTATAATCAATTTCTATCAGTCTATCAAAAGAAAATTAATCTCACCTTAGCAGAAAAGGAAGCGGCTATCTGGTGGAGTGATGATCCAGATGTTACATTTAGTCCTGGTGGTCATTTATATTACATTACAAATTCTTTGATAAGAAGAAATAAACCGAATATTCTTTTATCAGCAAAAACATTTGCATTAGTAGGTATGTCTGTGGCTGATGCATTTATCAAATGTTGGAAGTGGAAATACCATTTTTTCTCTGAACGACCCAATACTTTTGTACCTGAATTTATTGATAAAAAATGGGAATCCTTTTGGCCGGATCCTCCTTTTCCTTCGTTTCCCTCAGGGCATGCAATTCAGGCCTCAGCGGCCGTAACAGCATTATTAAATTCATTTGAAAATAATATCAAATTCATTGACAGTGCACATGTAGGAAGAGAACGTGATCGTGTCCGTAATATTGAATTTAAAGCAAGGTCTTACTCAAGTATATGGAGTATAGCTCAAGAAACAGCAGATTCTCGATTTTATGGAGGGATTCATACACCCCAAGATAATGAAGTTGGTCTTGAACAAGGCACCATAATCGCTGAAAACATAATTAATCTCAAATGGAAAAAATAACTCCAATGAAAAAAATAATTTCATTTTTCATTTTCTCTATAGTATTCAATATTGTCTTTGGTCAAAAATTTACTGATATAACCGAAAAAGCTGGTATTGATCATTATTTTGAGGTTTATGAGGGGATGTTTGGTGGTGGTGTTGCGGTTTTAGATTACAATAATGACGGTTTTGAAGACCTTTATATTACTGGAGGAATGCAAGAAGATCAGCTCTTAGAAAACTTACATGACGGTACTTTTAAAAATGTGCTTAGAACAGCAAAACTTGAGTCTGCTTTGGATTTTGTAACACAAGGTGTTGCTGCTGCTGACTTTAATCGAGATGGCTGGATGGATCTTTTTGTATCAACAATAACATCAAAAAGTAAAAAAAAAACAATACCTAGAGCCCAGAATTTAGTTTTTATCAGTCAAGGTGACGGAACTTTTAAGGATGAAAGTAAGTCTTTCGGTATTCAAACGACGGAGTCTTTTAGTACAGGGATATCTATAGGTGATTTCAATCTTGATGGTTATCCAGATCTTTATGTTGGTAACTATTTCACAGATTATGACGGGGGACTCAAAGAGATAAGTGATGCTACAATTGTAAATGCAGGAAAGACTGCAAAAGGTTATTTATATGAAAATAAAAATGGAAAAAAATTTAAAGAAGTTTCAAAAAAATACAACCTAGACCACAGAGGCTTTAGTTTTGGTGGAATTTTTACAGATTTTGACAATGACAATGATTTGGATTTAATTATAAATAATGATTTTGGTTATAAAGCCAAACCAAATTACCTTTTGGAAAATCTATATCCAAAGAAAAAGTTCAGGTATGTTGAAGAAGAATATAAGATGGATTTAAGAATTAACGCAATGGGTGGTGCTACTGCTGATATTAATGCTGATGGTTATTTAGATTACTTTATAAGTAATATCCGTTTTAATCGATTTATGATTCAAGATCCAAATGAAAACATATTTGTAGACCAAGCAGAAAAATTAGGTACTCAATTATTCACTATTAGTTGGGGTACTAATTTTAATGATTTTGACCACGATGGTGATATAGATTTATTTGTTGCTAACGGTGACTTGAATCCCAACTGTGTTCCCATGTATAATTTTTTATTTGAAAATACTAATGGACAGTATAAAGAACAGAGTTTAAACTTTGGACTAAAAGATTATGGAGTTGGAAGAGGGTCTGCAATCTTTGACTTAGAGAATGATGGAGATATGGACTTGATTGTTGTATCTCAAAAACCCATTATGGATTACGGTCCGCCATCAATAACAAGACTTTATCGAAACGACATAAAAAAAGGAAATTATCTTCAAGTGAAATTAAAAGGAAATGCCTCAACTCTATCAGCATTTGGTGCTAGAATTAAAGTTTATTCAGATTCTCTATATATAAATCATGAAATTGACGGAGGAAATACCAGCCATTTATCTCATAACACTACATTGGCTCATTTTGGTTTGGGAAATAGAACAAAAGTTGATTCAATTCAAGTCATCTGGCCAGGAGGTGAAATGACTAAAATTTTTGAGGTTCAAAATAACCAAAGAATTTTTGTTGAAGAAACACAAAATTTTCAAAAAAAAAGCTCAACAATGCTCTGGTTCTTAATTATTATTTTGCCTATATGTTTATTTCTTTTTATTCGAAGCAAAAAAAAAACAGTCCTAGATTAATCGTATATTCAAAAAATTATTGAGGTTAATGATATAAGAAGATGAAGAGAAAAATAATAATTTTAATTTCCTTATTATTTTGGAGTTGTGATACAGTTAATGACACATCAGCGCTATTTTATAAATTAAATACAGAGATATTACCTGCTGATGCCGGAACAATAAACCTTGAAGAAGGAGAATATAAATTTAATACTGTTCGAACTATCCATGCAAAACCTAATGAGGGTTGGCTATTTGATCATTGGGAAGGTATCATAAGTGGTCTTGGTAATCCAACAGATATTGTTTTTTATGGTGATCATGACATAAGAGCTGTTTTTGTAAAAGATACATTTAGAGTAAGAACTCTTGCAGGAGGAAAAGGAAAAGGCTTTAATCTTGATCAATTTAATTATCCAACAGGTATTGCATATGACCAAGATGAGAATCTTTTTGTAAGCGATATGCATAATCATAGAATTCAAAAATGGATCAAAGGGGCAACGTTCGGAATTACAATAGCAGGGGGAAATGATTATGGATCAGATGCAAATCAATTGAACGAGCCTGGAAAAATTGCTATTGATGCATTAGGAACTATTTATATTGCCGACTCTGAAAATAACAGAATTCAAAAATGGTATAAAGGTGCCAAAGAAGGTGAAACTGTTGCTGGTGGTAATGGCCGAGGAGATGCGTTAAATCAATTTGATAAACCTTATGGAATAGCTCTTGACAATGACGGAATTCTCTATGTTTCAGATATAGAAAACCATAGGGTAGTTCGCTGGGATCCAAATGCAAAAGAAGGAGTAGTTGTTGCTGGAGGTAATGGAAATGGTACTCAGTTAAATCAATTATCCTATCCTATGGGTATAGTTCTTGACGAAAAAAAGAACCTATATGTAGCCGATACTTATAACCATAGGGTTCAACTCTGGAATCCTGGAGCAAAAGAAGGAATTACTATTTTGTCTGCTGATGATATCAACTTTAAAAGCTTCAATTTCTTTACAGGTATAAATATTGATAAAAAAAACAGGCTCTATCTTTCTGATTATGAAAAAAGACAAGTTGTAGAATTTGATATGGCATCAGAGTCAATCAAAATTGTGGCAGGAGGAAATCAGGTTGGTCCTGGACCTAATCAATTTTCTGATCCATTCCAGATTGTTTCTAAAACAGATGATTTTATTTTAGTTGCCGATGCAAAGAATAATAGAATTCAAAAATGGAGACTAGATTAAGTAGTGACAACTTACAATCGCAGATCCTTAAATAATTTTTATTTTAATGTTTATGGCTTTTAAAAGATTAAGATATAACTCCTGAACCTAACAATTCATTTTTGCGATACCAGGCCACAAACTGTCCTGATGTAATAGAGGATTGTGGTTTTTCAAAAACTAGATATATCCCTTGATCAGTATTATGAAGAAGAGCTTTTTGCAAGGGTTGGCGATAACGAATACGGGCTAAAACCTGCAAGGTTTTACCGATAGGAATACATAAATCGTCTCTCACCCAATGAATTTCTTTATTATTAATTCTAAGAGCCTGTCGGTGTAAGCCAGGGTGCTGTTTTCCTTGCCCCACATATACAGTATTACTATCAATATCGGTATCTATAACAAACAATGGTTCAACCATCCCTCCTACGCCCAATCCTTTTCTTTGACCTACAGTAAAAAAATGTGCTCCATCATGCTCTCCAACTAAAACACCATCTTCTGACGAATATTTTAGTTTATTTGACAATTGATGAAGAGTCTTTGATTTTTTTTCAAGTGTATTATATACCTTAAAATTTGAAGCGATCTCAATAATTTCTCCTTTTTTAGGTTTAAGCTGTTGTTGTAAAAAATCAGGTAAACTTACTTTTCCTATAAAACAAAGTCCTTGAGAATCTTTTTTATCTGCAGTAACTAAATTTTGTTTTGATGCAATATCTCGTACTTCAGCTTTCTGAAGGTGACCAATGGGGAAAAGTACTTTTGAAAGTTGCTCCTGAGTAAGCTGACATAGAAAATAAGATTGATCTTTATTAATATCTTTTCCTGCAAGTAGTCGATGAATTTCTATACCTTTTGAATCAGTGAATTTATCTTTTTGACAATAATGTCCTGTTGCTATAAAATCAGCTCCAAGAGAAAAAGCAATATTAAGAAATACATCAAATTTAATTTCCCTATTACATAATACATCGGGGTTTGGGGTTCTCCCTTTTGCATATTCGTCAAACATATAATTCACAATACGCTCTCTATATTCCTTACTTAAATCTATAGTTTGAAATGGAATACCAATTTTTTCAGCAACTAACATGGCATCATTGCTATCTTCCAGCCATGGGCATTCACTAGATAGTGTGACAGATTCATCGTGCCAGTTTTTCATAAACAAGCCTAAGACGTCGTACCCAGCCTTTTTTAATAAATAAGCTGCCACACTCGAGTCAACACCACCTGAAAGTGCTACAACTATTCTTTTGGATTTCATTTTGCAAAGATACGCAGTCTACAGTAATTATTTTCTACGTCCTTTTCTTGCGTTTTTCTGTTTTTCAGCCTCTTCCATTGCTTTTTGTAAACGTGCCGAAAATCCACCAGTTTTTTTAGGCTTCATTTTATTCTCCTCAATTTTAGCATGGATTTTAGTGTCATCAATAATATAGTTCTTGATTACCAACATAAGGAAGATGGTTAAGAGATTTGAAACAAAATAATATAAACTTAATCCACTAGCGTAGTTATTAAAGAAAAATAACATCATTAAAGGCATCAAATAAATGATGATTTTCATGTTGGGCATACCTGGTTGTTGGGGCATGGGCTGTTGACCTGTTGTCATTTGAGTATAAAAGAAAATAGCAACTGATGCTAAAATTGGGAATAAACTTATATGGTCACCATAAAATGGAATATTGAAACCTAAATCTAATATAGAATCATACGAAGATAAATCATCCGCCCATAAGAAAGATTTATCTCTAAGAACAAATGCTACAGGAAAAAAAGAAAATAAAGCATAGAATATCGGTAATTGCAACAAGGCAGGAACACA
>JAQWNZ010000029.1 GCA_029246125.1 Flavobacteriaceae bacterium | reverse complement strand
GGAATTAAATGTCATAAAGAATGGAATGGCAAACGGATTTATCATGACGATGATAAAAAAGGAGAATGTTTTAGGGTATATAAAGATCCAGAAAATTCATTTAGAGATCATTCTTTATTTTTAAGAGATCGAAGTCGTTATGCATTTTTATTTGACATTAAAATTAACCATTATAAAGCCTGGGCAAAAGGACTTAAAAAAGCGGGATATGCAACCGATCCTAAATATCCAGATAAGTTGATAAGTTTAATTGAGCGTTTTGATTTAACTCGCTTTGATGAAAAAAATAAAATTGCTCAAAATTTAAAAAAGGGATCCAAAATCCAAACAATTCATTTGGTAAAGAAAGGGGATACACTTTATTCCGTTTCCAAAAAATACAATGTGAATATCGATCGAATTATAGAATTAAATAAAATTAAAGATCAGATGATTTATTTAGGGCAGTCCCTTAATATTCCCAATCCATAAATATGCAATATCAAAGAAGTAGTAATTTGTTTAAAGAAGCTCAATCTGTAATCCCTGGTGGAGTAAATTCTCCTGTTCGTGCATTTAAATCAGTGGGGGGAACACCAATCTTTGTCGAAAGAGCTCAAGGAGCTTACCTCTTCGATGCTGATGGAAATAAATTTATCGATTATATTTCGAGTTGGGGTCCCATGATTTTAGGCCATGCATACCCACCTGTAATTGAAGCCCTAAAAAAAAGTGCCGATAAAGGGACCTCATTTGGAATCCCTACTGTCTTAGAAACTGAGATTGCGACTTTAGCCCTTGAAATGGTTCCTAATATGGATAAAATTCGTTTTGTAAACTCAGGAACAGAAGCCTGCATGAGTGCAGTAAGATTAGCAAGGGGAATAAGCAGAAAGGAAAAAATTATCAAATTTTCAGGCTGTTATCACGGACATTCAGATGCCTTTTTGATTCAAGCTGGTAGTGGTGCGGTCACTTTTGGCAGTCCAAGTAGTCCAGGTGTTACAAAAGGAACTGCCCAAGATACTTTACTAGCTTCTTACAATAATTTAGAGACAGTCAAAGCCATTTTTTCAGAGTATCCAGATGAAATTGCAGCTATTATCATTGAGCCTGTTGCCGGAAATATGGGATGTATTCCGCCGGCTAATGGATTTTTAGAAGGATTGAGAAGTTTGTGTGATCAGTTCGGCTCCTACTTAATTTTTGATGAAGTCATGACAGGTTTTCGGATTGCAAAAGGAGGAGCTCAAGAGTTATTTGGTATTAAAGCAGATATAGTTACATATGGGAAAGTTATTGGTGGAGGATTACCTGTTGGTGCTTTTGCTGCTAGTACAGAAATTATGAGCCATTTAGCTCCTGATGGGCCAGTATATCAAGCGGGTACAGTGAGTGGAAATCCACTGGCCATGGCTTCAGGATTAGCGATGCTAAAAGCGATAAATCAAGATGAAGCTTTATTCGATCGTTTGGAGGATAAAACAAAACTCTTACATGAAGGTTTTGATTCCGTTTTAAGTAGTTCGAAAGTATCCTATCAAATTAATCGATTGGGTTCAATGATCTCAGTCCATTTCACAGATCAAGCAGTTACTGATTTCGAAACTGCTTCTTATGGTAACAATGACTCCTTCAAAAAGTATTTTCATGGCATGTTAGAACAAGGAATTTATCTACCCCCCAGTGCTTTTGAAAGTTATTTTTTAAATGATGCACTTAGTTATGATGATATTGATCATACTATTGAAGCACTAAGCTTAGTTATTAAAGAAAAATTTAATCTTTAGAAGATTTTTAGTCGAGCTGATATTTTTCATAACTATCTTAAGTGCATAGATTACTAGTAAACTTGATAGTTTATGAAATTTAGTTTAATCTAATATTTCAATAAATAATCCTTCTTTGTTTTTAATCACTTTAAGAAGCTTTTTTAGAGTTAGCTTTTTTATGGATTTATCCCATTTTTTGTTGCTTAACCCGGTTTTGGTTTTGATAGCTATCAATTCTTTTGAATTGGATTTTTTAACAGAATCCACAACAAGTTTCTCTTCGTCACTTAGGGCTACAGCTTTTCGTTCAGGCTTCATTTGAGGAAAAAATAAGACCTCTTGGATTGAACTTTTATTGGTCATGAGCATCACCAAACGGTCTATCCCTATTCCAATTCCGGAAGTAGGGGGCATACCGTATTCTAATGCGCGAATAAAATCATGATCGATATACATGGCTTCATCATCTCCTTTTTCACTTAAAGCCAATTGAGACTCAAAACGCTCTTTTTGATCAATAGGGTCATTGAGCTCAGAATACGCATTGGCCAATTCTTTTCCATTGACTATTAGTTCAAAACGCTCTGTTAATTTTGGATTCGTACGATGTTCTTTTGTTAAGGGACTCATAGACTTTGGATAATCTATTATAAATGTGGGCTGTACATAATAGTGCTCACATTTTTCACCAAAAATCTGATCGACAAGTTTACCTTCCCCCATGGTTTTATCAACTTCTAATCCCATGTCAGTTGCCGTTTTTCGCAATTCATCTTCCGACATATTGGAAACATCAATTCCTGTATGCGTTTGAATAGCTTTCAAAATAGGTACTCTAGGGTAGGGAGCTTTAAAATCAATTTCATGCTCACCTGCCTGTACATTGGTTTTTTGATTCAGGTCAATGGCTATTTTTTCCAATAAGTTTTCCGTAGTCTCCATCATCCATAAATAATCTTTGTAAGCCACATACAATTCCATTACAGTAAACTCTGGATTGTGTGTGCGATCCATCCCTTCATTTCTAAAATCTTTAGCAAATTCAAAAACACCCTCAAAACCTCCTACGATAAGACGTTTTAAATACAATTCATTTGCAATACGAAGGTAAAGAGGAATATTTAATGCATTATGATATGTTGTAAATGGACGAGCTGCTGCACCTCCGGGGATAGGCTGCAAAATAGGAGTTTCAACTTCTAAATAACCTTTATCAGAAAGAAAATTCCGAATAGCAGTGATGATTTTAGAGCGTTTCAAAAAGGTGCTTTTAACCTCAGGATTTACGATTAAATCCACATAACGCATACGGTATCTTAATTCAGCATCATTAAATCCATCATACGTATTTCCCTCAGCATCAGTCTTAGGTAAAGGAAGCGGACGTAATGATTTATTTAACAGGGTAAACAATGTTACTTTTACAGTTTGTTCTCCAACCATAGTAGTAAAAAGAGTCCCTTCAATTCCAATTATATCCCCTATATCAAGCAATTTTTTATATACCTCATTGTAAAGAGATTTATCCTCTGATGGACAGATTTCATCTCGATTAAAGTATATTTGAATCTTGCCCTCGCTATCTTGTAGTTCTGCAAAGCTAGCTTTCCCCTGAATACGTCGAGACATCAAACGTCCAGCGATAATTACTTTCTTACCTTCTTTATAGTCTTGAGGTAAATTATTTGAGTAAAAATTTACAGGGAATAGTTCGGCTGGATAAGCATTTATTCCAAGTTTTTTAAGTTCTTCTCTTTTTTCTCTTCGAATAAGTTCCTGTTCGGAAAGCTTTGACATATCATCGATATTTTAGGTAAAGATAAGCAGACTGAAAAAATCTAAGGAGTCAAATTTTATATCTTTGTGTATATAGAATTTTATATGAGTTTTTTTCGTGTATTATTATCTATTTTTTTCCCACCTCTTTCAGTAATTGACCAAGGGTGTGGTTCGGTATTCATTGTTTTTATTCTCACTTTATGTGGCTGGGTACCTGGGGTTATTGCTGCTCTAGTTATTTTAAATAATCCTGAACGTTGGAGTTCCAGAACGTAAATGATGAAAAGAAATAAAACAGTTAAAATTATTGATCTGGGACAAAAGTCCTACAGTGAAAGTCTCAAAATCCAAGAGGGATATTTCAATGCAATAATTGAGTTAAAGCGCTTAAACAGAAAAAAAGAGACCTCCATTCCAACAGATAATTATTTGTTATGGGTTGAGCATCCTCCTGTTTTTACTTTAGGGAAAAGTGGTAAAATGGAGCATTTGCTTTTAAATCAACAAACCCTTGTTAATAAAGGAATCGAATTTTATAAAACTAATAGGGGTGGTGATATAACTTTTCACGGCCCCGGTCAATTAGTAGTTTATCCTATTTTAGATTTGGATAATTTTTTTACTGACATTCATAAATACCTCCGATATTTAGAGGAAGCAGTAATAAGTACTCTAAAGGAGTATGGACTTGAAACAAAAAGGAGTCCAGGTGAGACTGGAGTTTGGGTGGATGTTGGGACCCCTTTTGCGCGAAAAATATGTGCGATGGGGGTGCGTGCAAGTCGATGGGTTACAATGCATGGTTTGGCGCTTAATCTTAATATAGATTTAGGATATTTTGATCATATAGTTCCTTGTGGAATTAAAGGAAAAGGAGTAACTTCTTTAGCAAAGGAATTGGGCAAGGAAATAGATGTTGAGCTTGTCAAGCAAAAACTAAAAATTCATTTAGGCAATTTATTTGATGCCCAATTGGACTGAAAACTAATTCAGTTCATAGATAATAAATCCATTACTTTCAGACTGGACGACCATTTCTAAAGCACGATCACCATCTGAATTACTTAAATCTGGGGGTGCAGTACCATATACTGGAAATCCTCCTACCAGACTCCCATTGCTAAAGTATGCATAAACTTTTTTCGTCTCCAATTCGGTCAACAAAACATAAATAGTGTTTTTGATATAATGAATTTTTGGGTAAGTGTAATTGCCATAAGGCAGGGTTATAGGGATTCCTTTGATATTAAGTTTGTTTCCGTCTAATGTAACTAATGATTTGGCACTCATATCAATTTGATGATCTTCGTTTAATTCTGTTTTACTTAGAAGAATGTTGCCTTTTGAATCGACTTGAAACATATCTCCTGATTTTGTAGTTCCAGCGAAAGTGTTGCGATATCCAAAAATAGGGTTCCCAGAGGTTGTTAGAGATTTTTTTAATTTAATTCGATCTCTACCTTGTCTATTTAAAATTCGAATAGTCCCATCAGTAGATTGAATAACTATATAATCTTTTGAATCAAAACGTATGTGTTTTGGTGGATGCGCTAATCCAGTTTTAAGTGTTTTCAGTTGGAATCCATTGACAGTTTTCCCTCGATTATCGATCATCCTAACTTTTTTTCTGTCAGTGATTAGAAAACGGTAATTTCTGTTAAGATCATAATCAAATACAGCTAAATGGCTTGGGCTTTGCCCTGATAGTTTTAGATCAAAAGGGGGCACTACTTTACCATTTCTATCTAAAATCTGAAAACCATTTTGAGTTCTAAAAGCCATTTGAAGCCTTTTATTTTTATACAAATCTACCTGTTCAATATTACCAATGATTTGCCCATTAAGCTTCTTTTTCCAATAAAGTTTTCCTGTATTTGAAAATAAATATAGGACATTGTTTTGATCTTGAATTATAATATCCATAGTTTTATTTCTATGGTTTTTAATCCATTGGGGTGAGCGGGTTGCAGTTGTGTCTAAAGAGAAGCTATACTGACTCAAAACACTGTTTTTTTGTGGAGCTATATTCTTTTTCTGAGCGGTCAAACGTGTTTGAATAAAATTACTTTCAACAACCCCTTGTAGTGCTAGTATAGGATAGTCGTTTAAATTGATTTTCTTCCACGCATTTATTCGTTCTTTCGAACTCGCAGCCCATTTATTTTTGAGGTTGGAGGTTTTTCCAAGCCAAAGAAAACTACTATTGTCTGCTAAATCCTCACGAAGGGAATTAAAATCCAAGTTATTTTCCAATGTTTTGCTATCCATATAATTTCCAATTATTTGTTTTAAATAGGTTTTAGAATTAGAATAAATTAGAAAGTCATCCAGCTGAGCACTCCATTTTGAACCAACATAGTTTCCAAGAATGTTAAGTAATATGTCCAAATCTTTAGGAAATTCTTGAGTGTAAAGCTTGATTCCTCGAAAACTACCTTGATAGTTTGAGATTGAAAAAAGTTGAGGATTTATCATTTCAGTATTGTTGAGGTGGAATAGCACCATTTGATTTTCTTCTAACTCCACCCAGCCTATCTCATCCACTGAACTAAGTACATCAAAATTAATTTTATTTAATGGAATATTAAGATGACGGCTGTATTTTTTAAATTGGTTTTCAAGAGCTTTGTAATCTACTATCGAAAGCCCAAAATAAGCATCAAAGTTTTGAGGAACTACTTTAGGACTTAAAAGACGTTGCGCAATTTGTCCTTTCAATAATGAAATTTTATCAGGGATTGAATCGTTTATAAAACTTACCCCATCAAGAGCAAAAGGTTCTTTTTTAGTATTGAAATCAAATGAGTACCAACTTGACCCTAGAAAAGGGAATAATGGTGTGTTTGGGAATATTGAACTCAGTTTTTGGTCAAACCCTTCGCGAATAAAAAGATTAAAAGCGGCATTTTCATCACTGATTTTAGCTAAGTCATATAAAATACTTTCATGAATTCCTGGTCTGTCATTTTGAATGTTTCGAATGCTGTTCTCCAAGATAAGTTTTGAGCTACTAATGATAGCAATACCTTTAATCAAAGAATGGTATATTTTTTTATTGTTTACTTGTGTAATAGCAACTTTGACTTTATCATATTCAAAATACTCACCCACTGGAAGCAGGATACTATCTTGTGGTTTAGTGCTGTAAAGAAAGGTAACTCCCATCCCTGACTTTCCTTCTGGGGTATAACAAATAAGGGCTTCATTTGGAAATTCATCGGGTAACAAATTAAGAGTTTGAGAGTACATTGAAGGATCAAGAGCTAAAATTTTTTCAATAAAAGGTGAACTTGAAAGTGCATTGGAGATCATTTTTTGATCGTTGAACTGTAAAACAGCCAATGTATTTTGAGGAACACAACTCAATAAATCAGGGGCCTTTTTTTCTATAGACGAGCATGAAAAACACGAGGCAATGAGGGTTAGCTTTAATATGAGTCGCATATAAAGCAAAAATAAAAAACTCTTGATTGCTTTTATAGCTTTTTCAACAAATATTATTAACTTATTTTATGAATTATATATCCAATTTGAGTTGTTTAGGAAAGAGTTGAAATGAATTTCGATGGTGTTTTGTTATTCCATTCTTTTGAATAGCTTCACGGTGATAAGTTGTTGGGTATCCTTTA
Organism: Flavobacteriaceae bacterium; assembly: GCA_029246125.1. GTDB lineage: Bacteria > Bacteroidota > Bacteroidia > Flavobacteriales > Flavobacteriaceae > MS024-2A. The sequence goes on along the minus strand of JAQWNZ010000029.1, from coordinate 743 downwards.
TTTTGTTTCCAATTGTATATAGGATTTTTAAGATCTAAATTCTTCATATAATCATCTCGATAGGTTTTTGCCAAGACAGAGGCAGCTGCGATATTTTGATACTTTCCGTCTCCTTTAATTACACATTCACACGGAATATTTTTAAAAGGTTTAAAACTGTTCCCATCGACAATTATAAATTCTGGTTTTAATTTGAGTTTATTCAACGCCAAGTGCATGGCCTTAATTGAAGCATTTAGAATATTGATTTTGTCAATTTCATCTTGATATACATGCGCTACAGCAAATGCCAGAGCTTGAGTCTCTATCATTGGACGAAGTGCATAGCGTTGGATTTCAGTAAGTTTTTTTGAGTCGTTGAGGTAGGGCAATTTAAAAGTTTTAGGGAGTATTACCGCTGCCGCAGTTACCGGTCCTGCCAAACACCCTCTACCAGCTTCGTCAGTACCTGCCTCAAGTTTTTTAGAAAGTTGTCTTTTCAAAGTATCAAATTTAAGTTTTCCAACATGTAGAACAAATTACTCACATTTATCATAACTTCGCAAACAAATAATTTTAGCATGCGCATTGGCTTGACGCTAAGTTTTTTTTCACTTTCTTTTCTTCTTTTCAGCCAAGATTTGGCTTTTAAGATTCAAGACAGTTTGCCTCAAACCACTTCTCTCAAAACCTCACTCAAAGACTCACTTCAACTCACTGAAATTGATACTAAACTAAAAACAGATTCACTTAAGTTAGAAGGT
>JAQWNZ010000024.1 GCA_029246125.1 Flavobacteriaceae bacterium | reverse complement strand
TCATCTGAATTGAAAAGGAAAAAGTTTTTTGAAGATTGATTTTTTGTTATTTTTAATTTGGATTGGATATATGATTCAAAATTATTTCCGTAACGATCTAAGTGATCTGGTGTAATATTAGTTATTACTGCGATATGGGGTGAAAATTGATCGATGTCATCTAGTTGAAAACTACTAAGTTCTAATAAGTAGTAATCAAAATCTTCTTCAGCCACTTGTTTGGCAAAACTCGATCCGATATTCCCTGCTAATCCAACATGAAAACCTGCGTTCTTTAGAATTTCATAAGTCATCATTGTAGTAGTCGTTTTACCATTGGTTCCTGTAATACCAATAAGTGTAGCTGATGTTGCCTGGGCAGCAAATTCAATTTCTGAAAGTATTCGAGTACCATTTCCTCTTAAGCGCTCAAGCAGAGGAATATCTCTGGAAATTCCAGGACTTTTAACCGCTATAGAAGCCTCTTTCATTAAGTTTAAGGAATGTTGACCTGATTCCCATATTATTTCCTTTTCATCCAAAAGGTTTTGGAGCGAGAGCGGGATTGTATTTATGTCAGATAAAAAAACTTCATATCCTTTTTGCTTTCCCAAAATAGCAGCACCTATACCACTTTCACCTGCCCCCAAAACAACTAATTTTTCTTTCATCATCTTAGTTTCAAGGTTACAATACTGAGTACGGCTAGAATAATTCCAATAATCCAAAAACGTGCAACAATTTTACTTTCATGAAATCCTGATTTTTGAAAATGGTGATGCAAGGGCGCCATTTTAAAAATACGTTGACCTACTCCAGTTTTTAATCGGGTATATTTAAAATAACTTACTTGTAAAATCACAGAAAGGGTTTCAATGAAAAAAACTCCACATAAAAGAGGGATCAATAATTCTTTTCGAACGATAACTGCAATAACAGAAATCACCGCACCTATAGACAAACTACCTGTATCTCCCATAAATACTGTTGCAGGAAATGTGTTGTACCATAAAAAGCCAATCAGTCCTCCTAAAAAAGCTGCAATAAATACAGCAATTTCTCCCACATTAGGGATATACATAATGTTTAGATAAGAGGCAAAATTTATATTTCCTGAAACCCAAGCGAAGACACCTAATGCAAATACAATAATTGCTGAAGTTCCTGCTGCAAGTCCATCGATTCCATCCGTTAAATTAGCTCCGTTTGAAACTGCAGTGATAATAAAAATAACTATCGGTATGAAAATAATCCAAGTGTAGCTACCAGAAGGAATACCGATCCAGCCTATGAGCCAGTGGTAATCAAATTCATTATTTTTTACCAAAGGAATAGTGGTTAAGGTCGCTTTTATATTTTCATTTTTTGGTTCATAATTGCTCCCTACTTCTAAAACCTGAGTTATAGGCTGAACTTCATCTCTTACAGTAACATCTGGGTGAAAAAACAGAGTTGTACCTATGAATGCGCCTAAGATAAGCTGACCTAAAACCTTAAATTTTCCTTTTAATCCATCTTTATCTTTTTTAAAGATCTTAATGTAATCATCTATCCATCCAAAAAATCCCATCCAAACCATGCTTATGATTAATAATAAAATATAGATGTTGTCTAACTTTGCCAATAGAATAACGGGAATAAGCGTACTCAAAATGATAATGATCCCTCCCATAGTTGGAGTTCCTTCTTTTTCTTTTTGGCCTCTAAGGCCCAGATCACGAACAGATTCACCGATCTGATTATTTTTTAAATACCTAATGATGCGCTTTCCAGTTATCAGTGAAAAAACAAGTGAAAAAATCACCGCTAATGCAGCACGAAAAGAAAGGTATTGGAAAACACTTGCTCCCGGAAATTTATATTGTTGTTCTAAAAATTCAAATAAATAGTACAGCATTAGTTATTGGTGTTTAAAAATATTTTTTGAGCAATTTCCAAATCGTTAAATGGAATTCTCCTGCCTTCAATTTCTTGATAGTTTTCGTGTCCTTTTCCAGCAATTAACACAATATCTCCATGACTTACCAGATCCCCTGCAACTGCAATGGCTTCCTCTCTGTGGGTAATTTTTAGGGCTTTCTTATAATCTTCAGCGGCTACTCCCTGCATGATTTCTGAGATAATAGAGGTTGGGTCTTCATCTCTAGGGTTATCCGATGTGAAAATCACTTTATCACTCAAGGCTGCTGCTTTATTTCCCATCATAGGACGTTTTTCACGATCTCGATTTCCACCACACCCCACTATGGTAATTAATGTTTCATTTCTTGTTCTTATCTTGTTAATTGTTCCCAAGACATTCTCTAAGGCATCTGGAGTATGCGCATAATCAATCACTATGGTCACATTCTCCTCTGTCCTAAAGGTTTCAAATCGTCCTCGAATAGGTTTCAAAGTACTAATGTGCTTTAGAATTTCTAGAGATGATTCCCCTAAAAGATTCGCCACTGAATAAACAGCTAATAAATTTTGAACATTAAATTCACCTGCTAAATTGGTCCAAACCTCTTGCCCTTGAATTTTCAAAAGTGTGCCTGAAAATTCACATTCCAAAATTTGTGCATTGAAATCCGCATATTGCTTTAAGGCATAGGTGTGATTTGAAGCATTACTATTTTGAAGCATAAATGCTCCATTCCTATCATCAATATTGGTTAATGCAAAAGCTGTTTTTGGTAACTGATCAAAAAATAATTTCTTTGTGTCTCTGTATGACTTAAAATCCCCGTGGTAATCCAAATGATCATGCGTAAGATTCGTAAATACCCCACCGCTAAAATTCAATCCATTAATTCTATATTGAGCAATTCCATGAGAAGATACCTCCATAAAACAATGTGAAACCCCTGAATCAATCATTTTAGATAGATGTTTGTTAAGTGCCAAAGCATTTGGAGTAGTATGTGAATTGTCCCATTTTGAATTCTGATACGATATTTTGATAGTCGATATCAATCCACAAGGATGTCCTACTGCTGTAAAAAGTTCAAAAAGTAAAGACGCTACAGTCGTTTTTCCATTAGTTCCTGTTACACCGATTAATTTAAGCTTCTTCGATGGATTGTCATAAAAGTTGGCAGCAATGCGACCTAGTGCCTTTGAAGCACTTGCAACAATCACATAAACAATTCCCTTTACACATTTTTCGGGTATTTTTTCACAAATTATAGCAACAGCTCCTTGCTCTATTGCATTAGAAATAAAATCATAGCCATCTAAAACATCTCCTTTTTGAGCGACAAAAAGAGTTTCTTTTTGAATTTTACGACTATCGAATTCAATACCTTTTAATAGAATAGCTGTGCTCCCAATTATACTCTCTATCGAAACCCCATACAATATGTCTTGTAGCTTTTTCATGACAATTCAAGGATTACTTTTTGATTATTTTTGATTTTAGAACCAGCATGAGGTTGTTGCCCTTTGACAGTTCCTGTACCCTTTAACTCTACCTTTAACCCTAGGGCTTCAAGTTTTTCTACAGCTTCTTGACTAGAAAGTCCCTCTAGATTGGGTATTTTAAAATCATTTTGAAGTTTTAAATATTCGATTAAATTGGTAATCTTCGATGCTTCTAAATGAAACTGTTGTGGAATATCATTAAATATTTTCTTTGCAATGTTTTTAAAAACTGGAGCGGCAACTGTTGCACCATAGTAACCTTTAGATTTGTCAGGTTTATGAATGACAATGATACAAGAGTATTGAGGTTGTTCTACTGGAAAATAACCTACAAAACTAGAAATATATTGAATGTTATTAGTCGTGTAGTCTACTTGGCAAGTTCCTGTTTTTCCAGCCATGGTTAACAGAGAGTCTTTAATTCGATAACCTGTGCCCCATTTTTTATCTACCACATTAAACATCATTTTTTGAACTTTCTCTAAGGTCTCTTTAGAACAAATAGAGGGGTTTAAAACCTGTTTTTTAAATACTTTATGGGGGACATTCCCAAGGTTTCCAATTTCAGTCAAAAATTGAGGTTGAACCATTTCTCCATTATTTGCTATTGAATTGTAAAAGGTTAAGATCTGCAAAGGGGTAAAACTTACCCCATACCCATATGCCATCCATGGCAAGTCTAATCCGTCCCAATCGGCATCAGTTGGATACGGAATTTTTGGATTTCCCTCTCCCCATATCGGAAGACCTAAGTTTTTATTGAGCCCCATATTATAGAGTCGGTCTACAAACTGCTTAGGGTTTTCTTTATAATTATCATGTATAATTTTTACTAAGCCTACATTAGAGGAAACTTCGAAAGCTCGAGCTGCAGTGATTGTTCCATAGCCTCCTTTTTTAGAATCTTTTACTTTATATTTTCCATAAAAAGTCAATTCACCTTTTCCGGTTTCGATTAAGGTATTTTCACTAATTACTTTATCTTCGAGTGCAGCTATCATCCCCATCAATTTAAAAGTAGAGCCTGGCTCATGTGCTTCGCCAACAGCGTAATTTAACTTTTCAAAATACTTGCCTTCCTCTGTTCTTCCCAAATTAACAATCGCTTTGATTGCACCAGATTTAACCTGCATGACAACAACGGTCCCATGTTCTGCTTCATATTTTTCAAGCTGACCCAGAAGTGCATTATGGGCTATATCTTGAATATTGACATCCAGTGTGGTTTTAAGATCAAAGCCTTGAGTAGGTTCTTTTTCATTGGAATCACTTATTGGCTTCCATTGTCCATTTGCAATTTTCTGTTTAAGTCGTAAGCCTGGATCACCTCTCAAATATTGAGAAAAAGCACCTTCTAATCCTACTCTAAAATACGTGCCATCTTTATCTAATTTTTCATAACCTATTGAACGCTCAGCAATTTTACCCAATGGGTGTTCCCTCTTTATTTCTTGCTCGACAATCAATCCTCCCTTGTAAGCACTTTTATTGAAAATTGGGAAACTCTTGAAACGTTTGAAAGTAGAATAGGAAACATCTTTAACTAATGGCCAATACCTGCTTTTCTGCTTTCGAGCATTTTCCAATTGATTCAAAACTACTCTTGGAGTCTTACTTGTCAATACAGCAATAGAATCGGCAAGAGTCCGTTTATTTTCATTAAATAGACTTAAAGAGGGTGTTACCGCATCCCAATACATTGAGTAACGGGTAACTGAAGTCGCCAAAATATTTCCATCTGCAGCGTAAATGTCACCATGACTGGGTTCTAATACAATATTTTTGACCAATGCTTCAGGAGCAATACCAAGTCCTTCCATATTTGAATAAAACTGTAAATAGATTAGCTTACCAATAAGCACAAATCCAAAAATGACTAAAAAACTTATAAGAAGATAAAATCTTGATTTGTGAAAACGAGCAAGTGAGTTAGAATTATTCATTGACTATCACAATTTTTATCGGAGGTATTTTTGCTGGACCCACTCCTTTATCTGAGAGAACTCGTGTAATATTTGTTTCCTTCCTAAGTAAAAGCAATTGCTTTTTCAATTCAATAAAATCACTTTTCAGTGTCTTCATCTCACTGTTTAATGCAGCTATCTTAAATATCTTATGGTCTGCACTATGCCCACTTGCTATCATGATTAGCGCTAATACCGATAAAAATAGAATCATTCTCCAATTCTTAAAGGCATCATCTCTAATCAAAAATTCAATATTGAGTATGGATAGAAGTTTTTTCATTTTTTTTCTGCGATTCTTAATTTGGCACTTCTGGCTCTTCCATTATTTTTTATTTCTTTCTTATCAGGGACAATGAGCTTACCTATGCGCTTGAGTTTAATTTGAGGGTTACCATAAAAGTCTTTTTTTACTTCTCCTTCAAAATTTCCAGATTGAAAAAATCGTTTCACTAATCGATCTTCTAATGAATGATAGGAAATACAAACCAATCTCCCACCTGAATTTAAAAATGCTTCTGCCTGAACTAAAAAAGACTGAAGTACATCTAATTCAGCATTTACTTCAATACGAATGGCTTGAAAAATCTGAGCTAGAACTTTGTTTTCAATTCGTTTTGGAACGAGTGGTTTTACAACTGAAATCAAATCTTGGGTGCTTTCTATTTCTTTTTCAGAACGAGCATGGACAATATTCCTAGCTAAACTATTTGCGTTTCGCAACTCTCCATAATTAAAAAAAACATTACTCAATGCCTCCTCCTCATATTGATTGACAACCATATTAGCATCTATTTTTTGAGACTGATTCATTCGCATATCTAAAGGTCCTTCTGTTCGGATTGAAAAACCTCTTTCCATAGTATCAAACTGATTAGAGGAAACACCAAAGTCTGCTAGAATTCCATCTACCCCTCTTACCTTGTGAAATTTTAAGTATTGTGAGAGATAACTAAAATTAGCTTCTACAAACTCAAATCGCGAGTCCTCAATTTTATTTGCTGAAGCATCTAAATCTTGATCAAAACCAAATAAACGTCCGTTTTCATTAAGTTGCTCTAGAATCGCTTTTGAATGACCTCCTCCGCCAAAAGTCACATCTACATAAACCCCATCAGGCTTAATATTTAGCCCCTCCAGACTGGAATGGAGCAAAACTGGATTATGATATTGAGTCATCATTTTTATCTCCCATAACTTCTTCAGCCAATGCTCCAAAATCAAGAGCCGCCTCATCAATCGCACTTTCGTAAAGCGATTTATCCCAAATTTCAAGAATATTTACAGTTGAAGAAACTACTACTTCTCTACTTATATGGGCATAGTTAACTAGATCTTTTGGAATCAAAAGACGTCCAGATACATCCATTTCAACGGTTTTGACACCTGCTGTAAAACGGCGAATAAAATTATTGTTCTTTTTATTGAATCGATTCAGTCCATTCACTTTTTCCATTAACTGCTCCCACTCTTTTATAGGATATAATTCAAGACAAGTATTGAATACTGCACGCTTAAGAACAAACCCATCTGCCATATTACCTGCTAATTGCTTTTTTATTGCAATTGGCATCATAATGCGGCCTTTGGTATCCGCTTTGCATTCATATGTACCTACTAAGTGTTGCACTTTTTATTCAGATTTGTTATCAAATATAATTGATATTTACCACAATTTACCACAATTCACCACATTGTTAATAAGTTTTTTACCTAACTTTTTTGATGAAATTCACAAACGAATAAAAAAAATTGAACTAATTGTGAAATGTCTATATTTGTTAACTAATCCTATAGTAAGCTATGTTGAATCAAATTGTTCAAGAAGCGGAATTTCGATATGTCGAAGCTGGTAAAGGACAACCCATCATAATATTACATGGCCTTATGGGAGGTTTAAGTAATTTTGAGGGAGTTTTAGATTACTTTCCTCAAAAAGGTTATCAAGTTTTAGTTCCCGAGTTACCTGTTTACTCCCTTCCTATTCTAAACACATCTGTCAAATCACTTTCAGAGTTTCTTCACAGCTTTATAATTCATAAAGAACTTAAAGATATTATCCTATTAGGAAATTCACTTGGTGGGCATGTTGGATTACTTTACACCAAAAATCATCCAGAATTCGTGAAAGGGCTTATCCTTACAGGAAGTTCAGGATTATATGAAAATAATATGGGAGATGGTTACCCGAAAAGAGGTGATTATGAATATATCAAAAAGAAAAGTCAAGATGTTTTCTACGATCCAAAAATCGCTACGAAAGAAATTGTGGATGAAGTATTTGAGTCAGTAAATGACAGAAATAAGCTTGTCAGAACTTTAGCTTTAGCCAAAAGTGCTATCCGGCATAATATGGCTAAGGAATTACCTAAAATGAATATCCCAACCGCTATTATTTGGGGTGCAGATGATAGCGTTACCCCTCCGAATGTTGCAGATGAATTCAACGAATTGCTTCCAGATTCAAACTTGTATTGGATAAAAAGTTGTGGTCACGCTCCCATGATGGAACACCCAGACAGGTTCAATCAAATCCTAGAAGAGTGGTTTGATTTTAGAAAGTTTTAAATCACCATGTTAATTAAATCTGCAAGTTTTGTAATAAGTAACTCGCAAGTTTCCAAGTGTCCGAAAAGTAAACTTCCTGAGTATGCATTTATAGGGCGTTCAAACGTAGGAAAATCATCCCTAATTAATGCGTTATGCAATAGTAAAAACTTAGCCAAAACTTCTTCACGACCTGGAAAAACACAATTAATAAACCATTTTTTGATCAACGAAAATTGGCATCTTGTTGATTTACCTGGTTTTGGTTATGCCAGAGTATCCAAAACACAAAAAAAGGTTTTTCAAAAGTTTATCATTAATTACTTCAAAGAGCGTATACAACTTGTAACTGCTTTCTTATTGATAGATATTCGCCATGAACCCCAGCCTATTGATCTTAATTTTATTCAATGGCTAGGGAAAAATTCAATTCCTTTTTCTATTATTTTTACTAAAGCTGACAAACTAAAGACTGGAGCAATTGAAAGAAATATTGCTAACTATTCTGGAAAATTACTAGAAACTTGGGAAACACTTCCTCCTAAATTCGTAACCTCCTCTGTGAACAGGTCTGGTGTTGAGAATGTTTTAGCCTATATCGATTTCCTAAATCAAAGTTTAAAATCAAACATAACCTAACCTTTTTTTAATTCTAATTTTTCAGCAAAAAAGTCACAGAAATCCCTCATTGTTTCTGTCATTTTCTCATCCTGAGTAGCGCTATAATAAGTATCACTTAGTGACATTAATGTCTGATGAAAGAAAAGGCGCATTTGATCCATAGGCATGTCTTTTATCCATAAATCCATTTTTAAGGTTTCTTGCTGCTTAGCATCCCAAAATGATAGCAGCATAGCCTTAGTGTCCATATCTTTAATTCCTCCATCTGGAGCAGTCCATTGCATTTGCTCTGGAATATTATTCTCATCAAGATTTACATCTATTGTGATTTTTGTCTTCTTTACAATTGCCATTAGCGTTTCGGTTTATATTTTGATAAATTAAATAGTTTTTGAGTTGACATTCTTAAAAGTTCTTGAATTGAAGTTTCAGGATTTTGATTCATAAAACTCTTGACAATTTGCCATCCTATCCATCTTCCTACCCTTCCTGGAGACTCATTGTCTAACTCTAAATAAAACTTGGAAAAAGGAGCTGGCTCTAATAAACGCTGTGCCAAGTCAGGATCAGTTTTATATAAAATTTGACGCTCAATAAAATAATTCCACATGTACAACTCATTTTCTTTCACCCAAGCCAATTCTTCCTCGGTATATGCAATTTTTATATTTTCTGCTTCATCGGGTAAAAGCAAATCTTGCAGATACATTTTTTTACCCTCGTACAACATTTGAGCTAGGAAAGTTCTCTCTTCTAGGGGAGGAATTACATAACTTGCAAATTTTTCTACGATTTGGCATAAAATATACTTTTGATCCAACTCTTTTCGAATGTAGCTAGGTATTCCTTCATAAATAGGATGATTCGATCCTAAAAAAGTATCTAAAGAAAGTAAAAGTAAGCTGTCGGAGTAAACAGTTTTGATTTGATAATCAACATTATTTATTAATGTTATGACATGTGGAACTTTTACTTTGGGAAAATAAAAAAGAATGTGCTTAAAAAGATGGCTTATTTTGTCTTCTAAAGGCGCTATATCTTGAAATACTTTTTGAACCGCATCTAGAAGAATCAATTGTAAACTATCTTTTTGCCTTGATATCCATATACTGTCAGGAAATTGATTTGGAAATAAATATGGATAATCTCTTTTAAGTTTTGGCAGGACATTTGCCTCTTTGTTGTAAAATTTTAAATCAAATCTATCCAATTCAATTTTCACAGGAAGCTTTGCTATTTTGGCATCATTTTGAATTCCTGACTGGCAGGCAAATAAAAACAGAAAAAGGACAACAAAAAGCAAAATTTGTTGAAAATAATTAAAAAAAAATTGGAGTATTCTCATTTGTCTTTCTTCAACCCTTTTAATATATTAATTTAGACAAATTTAATAGCTTAAAACGACTTAAAGATATGGAATCACCAGAAAAAGTGTCAGATTATATAATTCAATGGCTCATTGACTATGCTGAGAAATCTAAAATGACAGGCTTTATTATAGGTATTTCTGGTGGAATCGATTCCGCCCTTACCTCAACACTCTGTGCAATGACAAAAAAAGCTGTACTATGTCTGGAGATGCCTATAAAACAGAAAGAGGACCAATTGATTCGTTCTTCAAATCACATTGAATGGTTGGAGTCTAAATTTGAAAATGTCAATTCCATTCGGCTTAATCTCGACTTTGTCTTTGACTCCTTTTGTAGTATTCTTCCTGAATCAAAAAACCAAGAAGCCCACGAACTTAGTCTTGCCAATACTCGTGCTAGACTTCGTATGAGTAGCTTATATTACTTTGCAGCTCTAAACAATTATTTAGTTGCAGGTACAGGTAATAAAGTTGAAGACTTTGGTGTAGGGTTTTATACAAAATACGGAGATGGTGGTGTGGATTTAAGTCCTATTGCAGACCTAACAAAAACACAAGTTTTTGATCTTGCCAGTCATTTAAGTATTATAGACATTATTCAAAAAGCTCCACCAACAGATGGGCTGTGGAATGATCAAAGAACAGATGAAGATCAGCTAGGTGCAACTTATTCAGAACTGGAATGGGCAATGAACGCTTATGGAAAAAATCTAAACCATTCTGCATTAAATAGCCGTCAAAAACAAGTTTTAGAAATTTTTAAACAGCATTTTATTAAAAATCAACACAAGATGCAGCCTATCCCCGTATGTAAAATTCCCATAGCATTTATCTGAAAAATACTTATCTTGTTTGAAGGATAATTCAGATCTTATAATATTATGATAAAAATTGCCCTTTTAGATCCTCACCCTTTTGTTCATAAAGGATTCAAAGCCTTCTTCCGAAAATCTGAAAGAATCTGTGTCCTAAATACTTTTTCTAGAGCCAAAGACCTTTATTCCTTTTTAGAAAAGAAGTCTATTGACGCTTTGATTTTAGAAATGGAGCTAGAAGAAGATAGTGCTTTTGAAATAATCAAAACCATTAAAGAAAAACATTCAAAAACTGCTATTATTATCTATACTGCGTTGCCCCAAAAAATTTATGGTATTTCTTTTTTAAAAGCTGGAGCCGCAGGTTATCTTTCCAAAAAAGTTAGTAAAAAAGTTTTGATAGAAGGAATATATAAAGTAGTTGGAAACGGATATCACATTACCTCAAATTTTGCTGATGACATTAGCAATAATGTAAATTTTTTAAAACCTAAAAATTTATATCGAGCACTTTCACCTAGAGAATATGAAGTATTTAAAATGTTAATTGAAGGTAAGCGAAATTTTGAAATATCAAGCACATTGAATTTAAATCCAAAAACTATTAATACCTACAAAACTAGATTAATGCGAAAATTAGATGTAGAAAATCCAATCGATTTATTTCAGCAAGCTAAAAATTTTAATTTAGTTTAAATAACTCTGTTTAATTTTTTTGAAAGTAACTTTTTCAAATTTTGATACTGCATCACGTCTTCTAAAAATTCTGATGGCCCATCTAAGTTATCTCTTGATTTAGATTCTTCTAAGAGACTTTTAATTTTTTCGTCAATCAAATGACGTCTGAAGGTTAAAATAGTTTCGCTTACCAATTGCCCAACGGAATTTTGTCGGTCTTTGACAAAAATATTTTTCTTCTCCCAATCATGAAGCTGATGTTGCTCGTTCCCTAATAAAATATCAGATATTATAACTCCTAAATTTGACTCTTCTTGCTGTGATATTTTTTCTAATCTAAGTTCTCCCTCTAATTGATAACTTTGAATTAGTTTGTCATAAAGTGAGCGAAATTCTGGATGGATAAATTCCACTTCGTCCTGTTGTAAATCTAGAAATACTTTTTCATGGACTTTACTGTGTATGATTTTGGATTCTTCAATTAAATTTCCATCCTTATCAGAACTTATGATTAACTCATCAAAAGATGCTTCATGATTCCCATACTGAATCAAAATACTGATGATTTGTTTTTCTAAATAAAATAATGGATTAACAGTAATTTCTTGTTGAGGCATTTTTTGAATTAATGTATCTTTCTCTGAAAAAGTATTCGAGATGTTACGAACAGCCTTTTGTTTTTTATTTTGCTCTTGAGCTAGAGAATTGAAAAGAACAGCCTCAGAAATTTCCATCGCAACAGCACACTGTTTTATATAGATCTCTTGCTGAATTGGGTCTGGAATTTTGGATATACTTTGTACAATTTCACGAATTGTACTGGCTTTTTTTACTGTATCTTGTTTGGCTTCCTTAAGTAGTATATCTGTTTTAAACTCAATAAAGTCTTTTGCTTCATTTTTTAAATACGAATTAATCTCTTCTTGGGAGTGAGATATAGCGAAACTATCTGGGTCTTCCCCTTCGGGAAAACTACAGATTTTGACATTCATCCCCTGTTCTAAAATAAGATCCACACCTCGGATTGCAGCTTGAAGTCCAGCCGCATCACCATCAAATAAAACTACAATATTAGAGGTTAACCTGCGTATTAATCTTATTTGTTCGGTAGTTAAAGCTGTTCCTGAAGATGATACAACATTTTTAATCCCATTTTGAAAGAGCTGAATCACATCTGTATACCCTTCTACCAGATAACAAACATCTTCTTTTGCTATTGCCTTTTTAGACTCATAAATACCGTATAGAACCCTACTTTTATGATACACTTCACTCTCAGGAGAGTTTAAATATTTTGCGGTTTTAGAAGTTTTGGATAAAATTCGCCCTCCAAAGCCCAGTACTCTTCCAGCCATACTACGTATAGGAAAAACAATACGTCCTCTAAAACGATCCACCGGGCCACGTTCATTATTAATAACCAATCCCGTTTTGACCAAATATTCAATTAAGTAATTGGCCTTGACCGCCTTTTGATAAAAATGATCTTTCTTTTCTACAGCATAGCCTAATCCAAAAAAACGAATAGTTTCGTTTTTAAAACCTCGTTCCCGAAAGTAACTAAGGCCTAAAGCAATTCCCTCTGAATTCTCCCATAAATCTTTTTCAAAGGATTCTTGAGCATATTGATTGACTAGATTAAGGCTTTCTATAGTATTAGCTTTTTCCTTTTCTTCTTTTGTTTGTTCCTTTTCTTCAATATCAATATTGTAACGCTTAGCCAAAAATCGGATAGCTTCTGGATATGAAAAATGCTCATGTTCCATTAAAAATGCAACTACGTTTCCTCCTTTTCCACTGCTAAAATCCTTCCAAATTTGCTTTACTGGCGAAACCATAAAACTAGGTGTTCGTTCTTGAGAAAAGGGACTTAATCCTTTAAAATTAGAACCAGACTTTTTTAATACAATAAAATCTCCAATAACCTCCTCCACTCGAGCGGTTTCAAATACTTGATCTATAGTAATTCTTGAAATCAAAAAATGATTTTTTTTATAAATTTATACATTCCGTAAGAAAATTATTCCTCAAACAACAGATTTAAATCTTACGCTCTGTTACATAATTGAGCATCAATTCTAAAGCATCGCGATATTCATTTTTAGGAAACTCAGACAAAAGTCGCAATGCTCGAGTTTTGTATTCCTCCATTTTGATTATTGCGAAATCAAGTCCACCTTTTTCTTTAACAAGATGGATTAAAGCTTTTACCTTTACTTTATCATTATTATGATTTTTAACAATATTAATTATCATCCTTTTCTGATCTATATTTACGTTATTTATTGTATAAATCAAAGGAAGTGTCATTTTCTTTTCTTTAATATCAATTCCAACAGGCTTTCCAATTTTACGTTCTCCATAATCAAAAAGATCATCTTTTATTTGAAAAGCCATACCTAAAAGCTCCCCAAATTCATGCATTTGTTCTACCTCTTTTGGAGAAGCATTAACTGACTGTGCTCCGAGAGCACAGCAAGATGCTAAAAGTGTTGCTGTTTTTTGACGAATAATTTCATAATAAATTTCCTCAGTTATATCTAAATCTCTAGCTTTTTCAATTTGAAGCAATTCTCCTTGACTCATCTCTCTAACGGCAATTGAAATTATTTTAAGTAAATCAAAATCTTCGTTTTCGATTGAAAGCAACAACCCTTTTGATAGTAAATAATCTCCTACTAAAACAGCAATTTTATTTTTCCATAATGCATTAAGGGAAAAAAAGCCTCTTCTTTTATTACTGTCATCTACCACATCGTCGTGGACTAAAGTTGCCGTGTGTATCAATTCAATTACTGATGCCCCTCTGTAAGTGCGCTCATTCACCTTACCTTTTCCCAATAGCTTTGCAACTAAAAAAACAAACATGGGGCGCATTTGCTTTCCTTTTCGATTGACAATAAAATGAGTTATTCTGTTGAGTAAAGCTACTTGAGAAAACATGGATTCTGTGAACTTTTGTTCGAAAAGATCCATCTCATCATAAATCGGTTTCTTAATTTGCTCAACTACTTTCATATACTTGTAAATATATCAATTAAAAGGAGAATTAATTCATGGATTGATTTTCGGTTGAGGTATTATTTATTTGCTAATTGACCACAAGCTGCATCAATATCCTGACCTCTTGAACGACGATAGGTAACTTGGATCCTGGAATCTGTAAGAGTTTTGATGTAATCATCAATGACATGAAAAGGGACCTCCTTCAATTTGCTATAATCAATTGGATTATACTGAATCAAATTTACCTTAGAAGGAACTTGTAAACAAAATTTTACCAATGCCTGAATATCCTTTTTTGTATCATTAATTCCCTCCCAAACTATATATTCAAAAGTAATGTGTTTTTTTGTGCAAGCATACCAATGTTTCAGAGATTTTAGCAATTCATCTAGTGGGAATTTAGTCGCAAAAGGCATAATTTGCTTACGCACATCTTGTATTGCGCTATGTAGGGAAACAGCTAAACAAAATTTTACTCCATCATCTGCCATTTTACGAATCATTTTGGGGATTCCTGAAGTCGAGACAGTGATTCTTTTGGGTGACATCCCAAGCCCTTCGGGATCTGTTATTTTATCTATACAAGCCAAAACATTTTTGTAATTCATCAAAGGCTCTCCCATTCCCATAAATACAATATTTGTCAATGGTCTTTGATGGTAAATCAAACTTTGCTGATTGATTGAAACAACTTGGTCGTAGATTTCATCAGCGTTTAAATTGCGCATTCTTTTCATTGAAGCTGTTGCGCAAAAAATACAGTCTAAACTACAACCTACTTGGGAAGAAACGCATGCCGTGCTTCTACTTTCGGTAGGTATTAGCACAGATTCAACAACCAATTGATCATGAAGTTTTACTGCATTTTTAACAGTTCCGTCCTCACTTTTTTGTTCAACATCAATTTTAATATGGTTGATTTCAAAATTAGCTTTAAGTAATTCACGATGTACTAAAGCCAGATTTGTCATTGAGTCAAAATCATGGACCCCTTTTTGCCACAACCACTGATAAACTTGCTTACCTCTAAAAGGGGATATGTTATGTTTCACAAAAAATTTGATTAATTCATCTTTTGTGAGAACTCTTATATCTTTTTTAGTATTTTTCAAAGTTTTGAAAATAAAAAACCGGATTTAAGCGGTTTTTATTTGCTATAAAATTAGCATAGCATCGCCGTAAGAGTAAAAATTATATTTCTCTTTAATAGCAACATCATATGCATGTTTTATAAAATCAGGATCTGCAAAAGCTGATACCATCATCAGTAAGGTAGATTTTGGAGTATGAAAATTGGTAATCATACTGTTTGCAATTGAAAAGTCGTAGGGTGGAAAAATAAATTTGTGTGTCCAACCTTTGTATTCATTCAGTTTTCCTGCTGATGATACAGAACTCTCTAATCCACGCATAACCGTTGTCCCTACAGCACATATTTTTCGTCGATTATCTATAGCTTTATTTACTTTATTAATTGCAATATCATCAATGATCAATTCTTCCGAATCCATTTTGTGCTTTGATAAATCTTCAACCTCTACTGGACTAAAAGTTCCTAAACCTACATGTAAGGTTAGTTCCGCAATATCAATTCCTTTTATTTCTAATCTTTTCAACAAATGTTTAGAAAAGTGTAATCCAGCTGTAGGAGCAGCAACCGCCCCTTCATGTTTTGCATAAATGGTTTGATAACGTTCTTGATCTTCTTCGTCTGTTTCACGTTTAATGTATTTTGGTAATGGTGTTTGACCAAGTTCTTTTAGTTTCGTTCTAAACTCAGCATAACTTCCGTCAAAAAGAAAACGAAGAGTTCTCCCTCTTGAGGTAGTATTATCAATTACTTCAGCTACTAAGCTTTCATCTTCTCCAAAGTATAGTTTATTTCCAATTCTAATTTTACGAGCTGGATCCACTAATACATCCCATAAACGTTGTTCTTGATTTAATTCTCTAAGTAAAAAAACTTCTATTCTAGCTCCTGTTTTTTCTTTATTTCCAAAGAGACGAGCAGGAAAAACTTTTGTGTTATTTAGAATCATTACATCACCTTCGTCAAAAAAATTAATTATGTCTTTAAAAGTGTAATGCTCTAATTTTTCTTCTTTACGATTAAGAACCATAAGTCTGGATTCATCTCTATCATTGGCTGGCCTTTGAGCTAGAAGGGCTTTTGGAAGTTCGAATTGGAATTGAGATAATTTCATTGAATAATTTTTATTTACAAATATACCATCTCAAAATAGGCCTTGTCAAGTAAATTGTTGTTTATCTGCGATCAATAATAAAATTAATCTCCTCTAGGTCACTCCAAAATGTTGGGAAAGACTTTGAGACAACTTCAGCATCTTCTATTTTAATTGGAATTTTTATAGCTAGAGGAGCAAATGCCATCGCCATTCTATGATCATTATATGAAAAAATACTTCTATTGGGGATAAATTTTGAACTAGAGGCAAGTTCCAGACTGTTCCCTGTTATTTTAATATGCGCACCAAGCTTTGTTAATTCGTTATAAAGGGCTTGAAGACGATCAGTTTCCTTAATCTTTAATGTATGTAGACCCTTAAGTTTACAACCTACTCCAAGACCATAACAGGTTACTGCTATTGTTTGAGCTATATCAGGTGCTTTAGACAAATCCAATTCTAAAAGTTCAGGTAAGTTTATATCTTGTTTTGTTAATTTGAGTGTCTGATCTTCAATTGAAGATATTACACCCAATTTACTGTAAATGTCTTTTAGAACACTGTCACCTTGAAGGGTTTCCTCTTTATAACTAGTTAAATGAATTTCACTATGATCTGCCAACGCTACAACACTAAAAAAATAAGAAGCTGAACTCCAATCAGATTCAACAATTTGCGTTGTTATTTTTGATTTAATTAGAGGCTCTACTCGAATTGTTTGTCCTTGAAATTCAGTTTCAATGCCAAGGTTATCCAATAAAGCCAAAGTCATCGATATATACGGAGTTGATGTAATTTTACCTAACAAATTCAATTGAATTCCTTTTTCTAATCCAGCCCCAATAAGCAATAAGGCTGATATGTATTGACTACTAACGTCAGCTGGAAGTGAAACTTTTCCACCGATGAGATTTTTTCCTTTAATTCGTAAAGGCGGATAACCTTCCTCTTTTTCATAGCTTATTGAAGCTCCAATTGATTTAAGTGCTTCGACTAAAATTTTGATCGGGCGCTCTTGCATGCGTTGTGATCCAGTCAGCAGTACCTCTCTTCCTTCTAAATTAGCAAAATAAGCTGTCAGGAATCGCATTGAAGTCCCCGCATGATGAACATCTATTACTTCTGAATCTGATTTTAATGCTTCTTGCATGATTTTACTGTCGTCAGATTCTGATATATTTTCAATATTAAGTCCAGAAAATAATGCTTGAAGTACAAGAAGCCTGTTAGACTCACTTTTTGAACCTGTAACACGAAATTTACCATTACATTCTGCAGTTGGATGAGAAAGTGCTAAAATCATTTAGTTCTTTAATTTTGAATTTTTATGATGCCTTTCACTATCACGATCAGATTTAATTTTTAATTTTTTTTCAAAGGCTTCTTGAAGATTAATGCCAGTCTGATTGGCCAGACAAATAGCAACAAAAATTACATCCGAAAGTTCTTCCCCAAGATCTTTACTTTTATCACTTTCCTTTTCTGACTGCTCACCATATCTTCTTGAGATAATCCTTGCAACTTCACCTACTTCTTCACTAAGTTGTGCCATATTAGTAAGTTCATCAAAATATCTTACTCCATGGGCTTTAATCCATTGATCTACTCTTTTCTGTGCTCCTTCTAAATCCATTTTGCAAAAATAACGATAAATCTTGGCATTTGCATTTATGAAATATTAAAGACTTAAAAAAGGGTATTCAGTTCATTTAATGAATTAACAATAAGACATTTATCATGAAGTTCTTCTTGATGAGAATTAAAATGAATTGCATGCATTCCTTGAGTCAAGGCTCCCAAAATATCTGCTTCTAAACTATCTCCAATCATCAAGGACTTTTTGGGATCTGCTTTTGTTTGATTGAGTGCTTCTATAAAAATTTGAGGGTGTGGTTTTTTAAAACCTACTTGTTCTGCGGTAAATATAAAATCAAAAAAAGTTTTCAAACCTGAATTTTTAATTTTAAGATTCTGAACCTGCTCAAATCCATTCGTAATTATGTGTAAATTATAATTAGATTTTAATTTTTCTAATAAAGGAATTGCTCCTTCGAATAAATGAGAAAAACTACTTAAATAAGTTATATAAGCTTCAGATATATAATCAATTTGACTATTTGTTGTCTTAAATTTCATTTGATCAAATGTATCAGCTAAACGATTATATCTTAATTCATCTTGACTTATTTTGTTTTCCCTGTATTTTTTCCAATAATCATGATTTATAGGATTATAATAAAAAATAAATTGTTCCAAATCTATAGACAACATCTGTTCATTGAATATTTTATCAAAAGTGAGCATTGAATTTTTTTCAAAATCCCAAAGGGTATGATCTAAATCAAAAAAAATATCGGTTAAAACTTCCTTGAATTTTATCACTTAATATAATTTTTGAATGATTTTTGTAAAGGTAAGTTTTGCTTTTTTGGATTCAAAAAGCCATTACTTACTGCAATTGTTAACCGACTGCAATTTAAAGGTAAGCTTTTAAAAATACGGTCCAAAATTTTAAACGCCTCATTATTTTTCCCATTTTTAATTACTAATTCGGAAGCCACCACTGGGTGAGCTTTTAATGAAAGCTTGGACTCATTGGCTAAATCATAAAAATAAAAGGGAGTAGATGTACTTGCTCTAAATCCAATTTTATTTGAATATCCCATACTGTAATCATCCGTAAATTCAAAGTTTACTAAATCCGAATATACCAATGACAATTGACGAAAACAATTAGAGATTCGACTCATTTTTACTTGCCGATTTGTTAGCTCTTGAAAACCTTTTTTTTCTTGATTTAAACTAAGTTCAGGTTTTAAATGGGATTTAACAGAAATCAGCAAGCCTAACTTATAGATATCTCCGGATTTTTTTATAATTGCATGTAGTCTTTGATTAAATATTGAAATAGAGGATTCATATTTTGAGCTATTTGCAAAACGAAAAAATACTTTAGGTTTTAAATTTGAATCCTTTAACCAAGAAATCCATGAATCAAAACTATCATATGGGTCATCTTCAAGCCTTAAAAGTACCATGAATTGATTGAAAATTTTCAAAAGATTAAGTTGCCAAATTGATTTTAAAAAGATCTCCACTGAAACTAAAAATGAGCGATGACGATATCTAAAAGCTAATGGAACATCAATAAGTAACTCCTTTTTAGAATATTTTTTCTCATAGGGTTCGATTTCAGTAAAAAACGCACTCATTATTTTGTGCAACTTTAACACCCAAATGTCAATAAGAGGCATCTCCAAAAAACCCTCTTTGAATGCCAAGCTTTGGGTTGAATCAAAAAACTCATTAGTTGTTTTTATTTTTGGAATCGATTCTTCATAACGGGAAAGCAAAAAAAAACTAGCAGCAAAAATATCGTAAGGAATTGACCCATTATCATCTGTTTTAAAAAAAGCCGGAATCCCCTCCCAGTCATAAATAGTTATATCCTGATCAATTACACCACGTTCAAATAGAAGGGAATGAGAAGTTATATTAAATTCATTCCCCAAAGATCTACTTGCATAACTCATTTTTGGACCAGAATGTGCAACGAATACTTCCACAGCCGTACTAAAACTAACAGATAAATCTAACATATTTTCAAAAATATGCTTAAAGATATATGTAACTCTCGGTGTAATTTTATGTGTATAAACTAGAAGCATTTATGTGATTTTTTTCATTAAAGCTAAATTAGACTTTTTCTAAAAAATCAATTAATAAAGAATGATGAGATTCAAATTCATTACCCTAATTCTATATCTCTGAATATTTGTTTTATTTTTTGGATAGTTAAATAAAGTGACTGAAAAGTTAAATAATCCACTAGATAAAAGCCTCTCCAAGTACAACCCAATCAATTCTTCGAAAATTTCCCGAACTCATCAATTCAAGAACTACATTTAGAATAAATACTTCCCAATAAGCTTTTTTGAAGTTTGGATGCTTTGGTGAATACAATCAATGATTTATGATCAAATTATTTTTTGTTAGTCTCTAAAAGAATAGCGGTTCTGTTTTTGATTTTTATTTCTTCTTAATCATAAAAAATAAGAACTTCATAAACGGGAAAGACTGATACGGGTGTGCAACTCCATACAGACGATTATTTCTTTTCTTTCAAACTGATTATTGATTGTCAAACTAATTGCTTTTACATTACTTAATGAATGGGGCAAAATGCTTAAAAAGGAAATTGTTTGTCCCCTTTGAAAATAATTCCAAACGCTATGGTGCTCCCTTAAAACTTAACATTGATTCAAAAAAATCAGATCTATCAAGACCCATCAATTGTGCTATCCACTGTGCTCCAGCTAGATTTTGAAGATCTTGAGCACCGAAAACTACAAGAGGAAGAACCCCCTCATCAGTTTCAAGATAAGTTTGTCCGTTATCTATAAAATGATCTGGAGAATTATATCCAATTTTTTTAATAGGATGTTCAATAGATTCAACAAGTCTATCTAGCACCTCATCTTCTTTATTGTATATTAATATACCCCCAGCTTTTATCGAGTAAATGAATCTTTCAAATTGGGTGATGTAATCTTTAAACGTAGGAAAAAAATTGGTGTGATCCCAAGCAATACCACTTACAAGAGCAATTTCCGGAGTGTACCATAAAAATTTTGGCCGAGTGTCAATTACAGAAGATAAAATCTCATCTCCTTCTAAGAGAACAAAATCATTTTTATCTCCTATGGATAAGTTTTTTGAATTTTCATAAACTGGAGCTCCAACCATATAATCAGTCTTAATTCCATGATATTCCAGGGCATGTAAAATCATTGCAATTATTCTTGTTTTACCATGACTTCCGGCAATCACTACCCGTGTTTTATCTTCTGAAAGTAATGCTAAAAACTCCGGAAATG
This sequence comes from Flavobacteriaceae bacterium, assembly GCA_029246125.1. Taxonomy (GTDB): domain Bacteria; phylum Bacteroidota; class Bacteroidia; order Flavobacteriales; family Flavobacteriaceae; genus MS024-2A. The sequence continues at coordinate 16,371 of JAQWNZ010000024.1, read as the reverse complement.
ATTGAATTTTTAAGTTCATTTCCAGAGCTTCTTTCAATTCAACATTATCACTTTTAGCATGCATTCCTAAAATTACAATATCAATATTTTTATTTATTTTTTCAGGAAACCAGCCAAAACTTTCTGGCAACAATCCTGCTTTTTGAAGATTTGATTTTGAAGGTTCAAAAATGACATCATCACTACCTGTTACTTTATGACCAAGCGAATGCATCTGTAATGCCAAACTATGCATCGAACTACCTCCAATTGCTATAAAATGTAAATACATCTTATTTCTCATGATTTAAGCTGTTCCCAAAGTAAATCTTTTAACTCTGTAAGTTGAAATTGGGTGGCACTGGATATTATTAAATGTGGGGTGTTTTTAAAAATATTTTTCATTTCTACATTATACTCCGCAAGCAATTCCTCATCCAACAAGTCTGATTTTGAAAGTGCAACGATATAACTTTTATCCAATAATTCTGGATTATACTTTTCCAATTCCTTTCGAAGTATCTCAAAGGCATTTTTTAAATCGGAAGTATCGGAAGGTATCAGAAAAAGTAAAATTGAATTTCGTTCAATATGTCTTAAAAAGTGATGGCCTAAACCTTTTCCTTCAGAAGCACCCTCTATGATTCCAGGAATATCAGCCATAATAAATGACTTATAATCTCGATAATTTACTATTCCTAAATTAGGCTTTAGGGTTGTAAATTCATAATCTGAAATTTTTGGCTTTGCAGATGTTAAAACCGAAAGTAATGTAGATTTACCTGCATTGGGAAAACCAACCAATCCAACATCTGCAAGTATTTTTAACTCTAAAGTAACTGGAACAACTACACCATCTTTTCCAGGTTGGGCATATCTTGGAGTCTGATTTGTTGGCGATTTAAAATGCCAATTACCTCGTCCGCCAAGACCTCCTTTGGCAATGATTTCTTCCTGATTAGCTTCGATGATTTCAAATAATATCTCTTTTGAATCCGTATTTCTTACTACAGTTCCAACTGGAACATCAATGAATAAGTCTTCTCCGTTTGCTCCGCTGCTTCTATTTTTAGTACCGTCTCCTCCATCACCTGCTTTAAAATGCTTTTTGAATTTGAAAGAATAGAGTGTCCATAAATGCTCATTAGCCCGAATAATAACATGTCCTCCTCGACCACCATCTCCACCGTCAGGCCCTCCCTTAGTAATAAATTTTTCACGATGTAAATGAATAGATCCTTTTCCTCCTTTTCCAGAGCTTACATTCAACTTCACATAATCAACAAAGTTTCCTTCTGTCATAAAACTCTAAAATGTGTTTATCAGTTGGGTTAGCCGATTGGTAATTTCATCTATAGTACCGATACCATTAACACTGTGGAATTTATTTTGTTTGGTGTAAAAATCTCTCAAAGGAGCAGTTTTTTGGTTGTACTCTTCAAAACGATTTCTTATTTTACCTTCATCTTGGTCATCTATTCGGCCACTGTTTTTACCTCGTTCTAAAAGTCGTTCTATCAAAATATCATCTGCAGCCTCTAGAGCTATCGTGGCAGAAATTTCCATTTGTTTTTCATTTAAAAAAGTATCCAATGAACCCGCCTGTGATTCAGTTCTCGGAAATCCATCAAAGATAAATCCATTTGCTTGTGAATTTTGATCCACTTCGGTTTCAAGCATGTCTATAGTTACTCGATCAGGGACTAAATCTCCTTGATCCATAAATGATTTAACTAAAAGACCTAAAGAAGTTTCGTTTTTAATATTATTTCGAAAAAGATCTCCTGTAGATATATGAACCAATTTGTATTGTTCTTTTAATAATGTAGCTTGAGTTCCTTTTCCTGCTCCCGGCTTACCAAATAAAACTAGATTAATCATCAAAAAATATTTTTTTAAATATACCCATTTTAGATTGCTTTTCCCCATTCCAAAAAACTTATGCGTATTTTTGCTAAAACGATATTATGAGTTTTTTCTCCACAACAAAAACGATAGGAATCTTGGGAGGGGGTCAATTGGGTAAAATGCTACTAAACACTACTCGCCAATGGGATATAAAAACCCATGTAATGGATCCCAATGAATTCGCTCCAGCTCGTTTAGGATCTAATACATTTGTTCAAGGAGATCTAATGGATTATCAAACTGTTATAGATTTTGGAGAAAAAGTTGACATTCTTACCATTGAAATTGAAAATATCAATTCTAAAGCTTTAGTCGACTTAGAAAAAAAAGGTGTTCAGGTATACCCCCAAGCTGAGGTCATTCAAACCATACAAAATAAATGTCTCCAAAAAAAATTCTACAAAAAAAAATCTATCCCTACAGCCCATTTTCAATTATTTGATTCTAAAGGAAAAATTAAGGATGCTATAGCTAGAGGATTGGTTTCTTTTCCTTTTGTTTGGAAATCTGAATCAATGGGATATGACGGTTATGGGGTAAAAATTATTCGCTCCAATAAAGATTTAGAAACAATAGATGAAGGTGGCTGCATGGCAGAAGACTTAGTTAATATTGATAAAGAAATTGGTGTTATTGTTTGTAGAAGCGTTAGTGGGGAGACAGTAAGTTACCCCAGTGTAGAAATGGAATTCCATCCAACTGCCAATCAGGTAGAGTATGTCCTCAGTCCATCACAAATATCCAAAAATATTGAAAAAAAAGTACAGGAAGTTGCAAGTAAAGTTTCTAATGCCTACCAACATGTAGGTCTTTTAGCTGTAGAATTATTTTTAACAAAAGAGGGAGAAATATTGGTCAATGAAGTAGCCCCAAGGCCACACAATAGTGGACATTATACCTTAGAAGCCTCTTACACCTCACAATTTGAACAACACATAAGAGCCTTACTTGACCTACCTCTGGGTAATACAGAAAATAAGGTGTCTGGTGTAATGGTCAATCTGGTTGGCGCACATAACCATCAAGGTCCAGTTCATTATAAGAATATTGAACATATTTTGGCTATAGAAGGAGTATCTCCTCATATTTATGGAAAAAAACAAACGCGTCCTTTTCGAAAAATGGGACACATTACTATTGTAAATAAAGATTTGACAATTGCGAGACAGATCGCAGAACAAGTAAAAGAAACTATTCAAGTAATATCAAAATAATATGGCACAGGCAGGAATTATTATGGGAAGTCAATCAGACCTCCCCGTCATGCAAGAAGCAATCGAAATTTTAAAAAAGTTTGGAATTGAGACTGAGGTAGACATTGTTTCTGCTCACCGAACTCCTGACAAAATGATGGATTACGGAACAAGCGCACATCACAGAGGAATTAAAGTCATTATTGCTGGGGCAGGAGGAGCTGCACACTTACCAGGGATGATTGCCTCATTGACACCCCTACCTGTAATTGGTGTTCCAATTAAATCAAGTAACTCAATTGACGGCTGGGATTCAGTTTTGTCTATTTTACAGATGCCAGCAGGTGTACCGGTGGCAACTGTTGCATTAAATGGAGCAAAAAATGCTGGAATCCTAGCTGCACAAATAATAGGAAGTCAAAACCTAAAAGTCCTCGAAAAAGTAATAGAATTCAAAAAAGGGTTGAAGCAGAAAGTATTAGATAGTTCTAAAATAATCAAAAAATAATTACATTGAATAATCCCCTCCTAAAGGAATTCAAGACTCCATATGAGTCAGCCCCATTCAACAAAATCAAAATAAAACATTTTATTCCTGCGATTAAACAGGCTATAGAAATTGCCCTCCAAGAAATTCAAGCAATAACAGCTCAAAAAGAAGCTCCAAATTTTAAAAATACATTAGAAAAACTTGAAAAATGTGGTAAGCTCATAAGCAGAAATACATCGTTGCTCTTCAACCTAAACAATGCAGAAACAAGTGATGAATTACAGCAAACTACACAAAAAGCCTCTCCACTTTTATCTAAATTTCAAAATGATGTCCGATTAAATGAAAAACTATTCAAGCGCATACAAAGAGTTTATCAAAATGAAAATCGTAATCAACTTTCTCAGGAACAAATAACATTATTGGAAAAAGAATACAAAAGCTTTGTTAGAAATGGAGCAAATCTCCCTTTGTCATCTAAAAAAAAATTAAGAGAAATTGACACAGAACTTTCTCAATTGAGTTTGACTTTTGGAGAACATGTTTTAGCTGATACTCAATCTTTTTATCTCCACATTGAAAAGGAAGAAGAGTTGAAAGGACTGCCACCTGCCATAATTGAAATGGCAGCTGAAGAAGCTAGATCTAGAGAAAAAATCGGATGGGTGTTTACTCTTGACTACCCCAGTTATGTCCCCTTTATGACCTATGCTGAAAATAGATTATTGCGAAAAAAATTCAGCCTTGAGTTTGGAAAAAGGGGGTTTCAGGATAATCCTCAAAACAATAGTAAAATTATTTTAAAAATCATTCGTCTTAGAAAAGAACGTTCTCAACTCCTAGGCTATGATTCACATGCTGCCTTTGTACTTGAAGAACGCATGGCTCAGTCTGAAGATAATGTCAAAATTTTTCTAGACGAACTTTCAGAAAAAGCCAAACCGATTGCTGAGAAAGAATGGGAAGCTATGAAGGCATTTGCTGCTAAACACTTAGATTTAAAAGAACTCGAAAAATGGGATACTGCATATGTTTCGGAAAAACTGAAAAAAGCGAAGTTTGATTTAGACGAGCAGAAACTCAAACCTTATTTTCAACTTCAAAAAGTATTAAAAGGCTTATTTAATATTGTCTATAAACTTTACAGAATTGAGTTTAAAGAAAATACAGTAATCGAAACCTATCATCCTGATGTCAAAGTTTTCGAGGTATTTAAAAAAAATACATTTCAGGCATTGCTTTATACCGATTTTTTCCCAAGACCAGGTAAACGTAACGGTGCATGGATGACTAGTTATCGTTCTCAGAATATAGACCAACGACCCCATGTTTCAATTGTATGTAATTTTACAAAACCTGCCTCAAAAAAACCATCACTTTTAACGTTTCAAGAAGTCACTACACTCTTTCACGAATTTGGACATGCTCTACATGGAATGTTGGCCAACACTACCTACAGTTCTCTAAGCGGTACAAGTGTTTTTTGGGATTTTGTAGAACTCCCTTCTCAAATAATGGAAAATTGGTGTTATCAGCCAGAGGCCCTGAATTTATATGCCAGACATTATGAAACAGGTGAAGTCCTCCCCAAGAAAATGGTAGAAAAAATCAAAAAAGCCGCAAACTTTCAGCAGGGGCTACAAACCCTGAGACAGTTAAGTTTTGGTTATTTAGATCTGTCATTCCACGACCAAAATTCTGATCAAATTAAAAATATTAAAACGCATGAAAAAAATCAAATCGATCATTTACAGTTTACTCAGGACATCCCTGAAAACTGTATGAGTACTTCTTTTTCTCATATTTTTCAAGGAGGGTATGCAGCAGGTTATTACAGTTATAAATGGGCAGAAGTTTTAGATGCAGATGCCTTTGAACTATTTTTAGAAAACGGTATTTTCAATTACAAAACAGCTACTTTATTTTTGGAGAATATTTTATCTAAAGGAGGAACCGAACATCCAATGAGACTATATAAAAAGTTTAGAGGAAAAGAACCAGACTCAGCAGCCCTTCTTCGAAGAGCAGGTTTAGCTATTTAACTAGAATGCATAAAAATCTTGATATGGCTATTTTATTGAATTTCAAAAAATGACTCTCTAAAATGGATTGCTTTTTTTTTAATGTAAGGAGTCGACAGGAAAAAAAAATTGATCACTTAAAAAAGCGAAAAGATTAAATAATTTCAATTTTACCAATTCCGATAACCTCCCTTAAGTTCATATACTTTTTTAAAACCCAAAGATTCCATTAAGGAAGATGCCTTACTACTTCTACCACCAGCAGAGCAGTAAATTAAAAAAGTCTGTTCTTTATTCAATTTTGTTATTTGAGTATTAAATTCTGGAGAATTAAAATCAAAATTTAAAGCATTCTCTATATGTCCTCTAAAAAATTCTTCCGGAGTTCTAACATCTATTAATACATAGTCGTTTTCAATAAGTTGTTTGAATTTCTCTTTTTCAACCTTTTCAACAGTAGAAAAATTTTTGGTGCAAGAGAAGATTATTAATAATATGAAAAGTTTTTTCATTTTTAAAATATTTTAGTCAAATCTAAAAATAATAAGTCATTAAATACCACAAGATAGGGATACCCTCGACCCAAAAACGTGCATAATAGGATGATTGGTTTTCGTTACTTCTCCATAGCATAATGCCTAAGATCAAAAAAGTTACTAGAGTACTAAGGGCTAATGAAGAGAAATTATAAAAATTAATACTTGCAAAAAGAATTCCCAAAGCCAATAAAGTTAATCCTATTTGTTTTACTTTAAAAACACCAAATCTTTGAGGTAAAGTTTGTAATTTAAATAGGTCTGAGTTTAAATCCCCAATTTCAAAAGGTAGTATTGCAACAAAAATATAGATGCCCTGTAATATAATTAGTTTTAAAAAAAGAAAGAAATTAAAATCATCTGCAGAAGCCAAAGGAACAGCAACAGTTAAACATAACCAACTCAAAACAACCAAATATAATTTCCATCCTTTTTTACTTCTATAGTTTAAAGACCCCGACTTCAACGGAATTGAATATGTTAGTACTAATAATCCACCAATAGTAGCAAAAACCAAAACTAAATGAGAAATAAAAAATACAATGCCCAAATTTATCAATACAGCAATTATGGTTATGGAAATAATCAGGTGATTTTTTTTAATAAAATTTGGAATAAAAAGTAGCGGAAAAAATTTAATAAAATTATAGGCTAATAGAGCTGAAAAAAAAATAAATATTAACAATTTAGTACTGTTGTTCAAACCTGCTATCAGCAAACTTATTTTTGCTAATGCAATTACTGAAAACGCAACGTGAATACTCGATTTTATGTAAAAATCAAGTGTTATTTTTAGAAATTTTTTCACACGTAAATATCGAAACTTTATAGTAGTTAGTTTGAATTTTTAAAAAAGTTTTAACACAAAGAAAAAATCAAGATGAAAATTTAATTAAGATGTCATATTTTTGAATATAAATTGATGTTATGAGAACGGACAAATTTGTTGAAAGACATGTCGGACCAAATGAAGAGGAAATAAAAAAAATGCTTGCAAAAATCAATGCTGATTCGATTGATAAATTATTAGATGAAACCATACCAGCAAGTATTAGATTAAATAAACCCTTAGATTTAGATGAAGGGATTAGTGAATTTGAATTCTCAAAGCACATTCAATCTTTGGGTAGAAAAAATAAGAGATATGGGAGCTTTATTGGTTTAGGCTATCATGCCTCAGTTACACCAGCAGTAATTCAAAGAAATATACTTGAAAACCCCGGATGGTATACCGCTTACACACCCTATCAAGCGGAAATAGCTCAGGGGCGGTTGGAAGCTCTGTTAAATTTCCAAACTGTAATTTGTGATTTAACTGGAATGGAACTTGCCAACGCCTCACTCCTAGATGAGAGTACGTCAGCTGCAGAGGCGATGACAATGCTACATGGTGCTAGAACAAGAGCTCAAAAAAAGAATGATGCATCTAAGTTTTTTGTAGACGAAAACATCTTCCCACAGACCCTTTCAATACTACGCACTAGATCAACCCCTTTGGGTATTGAACTGGTAGTAGGAAATCCTGAGGATAATGAATTTTCAGATTCATATTTTGGATGTATTATTCAGTATCCTGGTAAAAAAGGAAATATTCCTGATTTAAAAACTTTAATTCAAAAAGTAAAAGTTAAAGAGATAGCAACTGTGGTTGCTGCAGATATTATGAGTCTTGTACTCCTTGAAAGTCCGGGATCCTATGGTGCTGACGTTGTCGTGGGCACTACCCAACGTTTTGGAATTCCTCTTGGTTATGGAGGTCCCCATGCTGCTTTTTTTGCTACAAAAAGTAGTTTTAAAAGAAGTATACCGGGAAGAATCATTGGTCAAACAAAAGATTTGGATGAAAATCCAGCTTTAAGAATGGCACTGCAAACAAGAGAGCAACACATCAAGCGGGACCGAGCAACTTCAAATATTTGCACTGCACAAGTATTATTAGCTGTTATGGCTGGTATGTATGCTGTCTATCATGGTCCAAAGGGATTAAGTCATATTGCTAATGGAATTCATGGAAAAGCATGCCAGCTAAATACAATTCTTGGTGATTTAGGAATAATTCAAAAAAATAATACCTTTTTTGATACACTTCAAATTGAAGTTGATGCAAAAAAGATAAAAAATATTGCAGAATCTAAGAAGCTTAACTTCTATTATGCTGATAAAAATACTGTTTGTATCTCGATAAATGAGACAACTTCGTTAAATGAAATAGATCTGATAAGCTCAGTTTTTGTTAAGTATTTAAACAAAGAAAAGCCTTTAATTAGTAATACTATTTCAAATCGTATTCCTGTTGATCAGCGAAGAAAAAGTAAGTATTTAACACACAATATTTTTAATTCATATCATTCTGAAACAGCCTTGATGCGTTACATAAAAAAGTTAGAAAGAAAAGATTTGTCTTTAAATCATTCGATGATTTCTTTGGGGTCATGTACAATGAAATTAAATGCTGCTTCAGAAATGCTGCCCTTAAGTGATACTAATTGGGGGAGTATACACCCTTTTGTTCCTGTAGATCAAGCACATGGTTATCATGAAGTTCTTGATAAACTTACAGCTCAACTCAATGAAATTACAGGATTTGCTGCAACATCTTTACAGCCTAATTCTGGTGCGCAAGGCGAATACTCTGGATTAATGGTCATCCGAGCTTATCACAAATCCCGAAATGAAAGTCATCGAAATATTTGTTTAATTCCGGCTTCTGCCCACGGAACCAATCCAGCATCAGCAGTTATGGCAGGTATGAAAGTAGTTGTTACAGGGACAGATGAAAAAGGAAATATTGATTGGGATGATCTTAAAGAAAAAGCCATAGAGCACAAAGATAATTTGGCTGGTTTGATGATTACTTATCCGAGTACTCATGGAGTTTTTGAAGCAAAGATCTTAGAAATTACCAATCTAATTCATCAATATGGAGGACAAGTATATATGGATGGTGCCAATATGAATGCTCAAGTTGGACTAACAAGTCCATCAGCGATAGGTGCAGATGTATGCCATTTAAATCTTCATAAGACTTTTGCCATTCCACATGGTGGAGGTGGTCCAGGAGTGGGACCCATCTGTGTTGCAAAACATTTAGCACCCTTTTTACCTGGTAATCCTATTATTACTACTGGTGGAAATCAGGCGATAACAGCTATATCAGGATCTCCATTTGGCTCTGCCTTAGCTTGTTTAATTTCCTATGGCTACATTAAAATGTTAGGTAGCTCAGGACTTCGAAAAGTAACTGAGATAGCTATTTTAAATGCAAATTATATTCAAAAACGAATTGAAGGAGTCTATGATATTTTATATACAGGTTTAAAAGGGAGAGCTGCCCATGAACTAATTATTGATTGTCGTCCCTTTAAAGAATGTGGAATTGAAGTAATAGATATTGCCAAAAGGTTAATGGATTACGGGTTTCATGCCCCAACAGTCTCTTTCCCTGTGGCTGGAACAATGATGATCGAACCTACAGAAAGTGAAAATTTAGATGAAATTGATCGCTTTTGCGATGCAATGATTTCAATACGTATGGAAATTGAATCTGAAAATCCAAATGATCATGCTTTACTAAAAAATGCACCTCATACATTAGCTATGGTTACAACTGATGTTTGGGATTTTCCTTACACAAGACAAAAAGCTGCGTTTCCTTTGGAGTTTGTTTATGATAATAAATTCTGGCCAACTGTTCGTAGGGTAGATGAAGCCTATGGAGACCGTAATTTAGTATGTAGCTGTTCTTCTATTGAATCTTATGTAAATAGTTGATTTACAGTTCATAGATATTAAATTTTACTTTTTCTAACGATTTTTTTACCTGTCTAGGCATCGTAGTGATTTTTAGATTTTAAGATAAATTATTTCTTTAAAAAGGTAATTTTACAGCAATTTATGAACGTAAAAATAACAGGTAGCGGAAGTATTGTGCCTCACCATATCCAATATAATTTGGGTTTCTTGAATAACTCATTTTACGATGCAGATGGAAATTTGGTTTCAAATCCCAACGAAGAGATTATCGAAAAATTCCAAACAATAACTGGAATTAAACAACGTCGTTATATTAAAGACGACCAAACTGTAGTTGATATTGCAGTCGAAGCTTCCCATCTGGCCATAAAAGATGCTCAATTAGACGCTGAAAATTTAAATTATATAATCGTTGCGCACAATGTCGGCGATATTAAAAAAAACTCCAATCAAGTTAATACATTGCCTAGTCTAGCTTCTAAAATAAAAGCAGGTTTACGAATAAAAAATCCAAATTGTGTTGCTTATGATATATTATTTGGGTGCCCAGGTTGGGTAGAGGGGGTTATTCAAGCAAATGCTTTTATTAAAGCAGGTATGGCCAAAAAATGCTTGGTTGTGGGTGCTGACACCCTCTCTAGAGTTTTAGATCAATCTGATCGCGATTCCATGATATACGCTGATGGTGCAGGAGCAGCTGTGATAGAGCAAGTAGATGATCAGGCTGGAATATTATCTCACAAAACTGTAACCTACACCTATGAAGGTGAAGCCAACTTTATTTTTTATGGCCCTTCCAACAAGAATCGAGAAGGAACAAAATATATAAAAATGCAAGGACGAAAAGTCTATGAATTTGCACTAAGTAAAGTACCAGCTGCAATACAAAACTGCCTTGAAGCTTCTGGTGAATCTATAGAAGACGTTAAAAAAATATTCATCCATCAGGCAAATCTTAAAATGGATGATGCCATAATCAAAAGATTTTATCGCCTCTATAAAAAACCTATGCCTGAAGATGTGCTTCCAATGAATATTCAAGAATTTGGGAACAGCTCGGTAGCTACAGTACCCACTCTATTTGATTTGATTAGGAAAGATAACTATGGTGGGCACAAACTAAACAAAGGCGATCTTATAATTTTTGCTTCTGTTGGTGCAGGTATGAATATTAATGCAATTACATACAGGGTATAGTACATTAATTACATTTCATAAAAGTATTTTATTTTTAAAATTGCTACCTTTGGGAGGGTATGAAAACTCTTTCAAAAGTCGGCAGATACTTTCTAATGCTCAAGAGTATTTTTGGAAAATTCACCAAATGGAAAATTCTCAAAGAACTTATTCTTAAAGATATTGATACCCTTATTATTGGATCAATGGGTATTGTCTCATTTATCTCCTTTTTTGTGGGTGGTGTTGTTGCTATTCAAACTGCTTTAAATCTCGAAAATCCTTTACTACCAAAAAATTTAATTGGCTTTGCTACCCGACAATCTGTTATTCTAGAATTTGCGCCTACATTTATTTCGGTTATTATGGCTGGAAAGGTTGGATCTTATATTACTTCTAGTATTGGAACTATGAGGGTTACAGAGCAAATTGACGCCCTTGAGGTAATGGGAATTAATACTTATAATTATCTAATATTTCCGAAAATTATAGCCTTATCATTATACCCATTAGTTATTTGCACCTCAATGTTCTTAGGAGTAATTGGGGGTTATATGGCTTGCGTTTATGGAGGATTTTCATCTAGTTCAGAATTTATCGAAGGTATTCAAATGGATTTCATTCCTTTTCATATCACTTATGCATTTATAAAAACAGCTTTCTTTTCTTTTGTATTGGCGACAATTCCATCTTATCACGGATATTTTATGACCGGTGGTGCCTTGGAGGTGGGAAAAGCAAGTACTGTTTCTTTTGTATGGACTAGTGTAGTTATTATACTCTTAAATTATTTAATCACTCAAATGCTACTTACCTAAATGATCGAAGTAAAAAATATCATAAAATCATTCGATGGGATAGAAGTTTTAAAAGGAATTTCTTCAGTTTTTGAAAAAGGAAAAACTAATCTCATTATAGGACAAAGTGGTTCCGGTAAAACTGTTTTCTTAAAATGTTTATTAGGCCTTTTAGAGGCTGACAGTGGTAAAATCTTTTTTGAAGGAAAAGGACTTGAAAAAATGTCTGTTAAAGAACGGTCTGTTTTACGACAAGAAATGGGAATGGTATTTCAGGGAAGTGCTTTATTTGACTCCATGACAGTAGAAGAAAATATAATGTTTCCTATGCAAATGTTTACAAAAAAGGATGATGATGAAATTCGTGAACGCGCCAATCTAGTTATAAAAAGAGTAAATCTGATTAACGCGAATTCAAAGTATCCCGATGAGATTTCGGGGGGAATGAAAAAAAGGGTTGCCATCGCCAGGTCCATAGTTATGAACCCAAAATATCTCTTTTGTGATGAACCCAATTCGGGTCTAGATCCAAAAACTGCTATCCTTATCGATAACTTAATCCAAGAAATTACCGCAGAGTATAATATTACAACGGTTATAAATACACATGACATGAATTCAGTAATGGAAATTGGTGAAAAGATTGTCTTTTTAAAAGATGGCTTGAAATCTTGGGAAGGCACGAAAGAGGAAATATTTAATACTGACAATGAAGCTGTAACAAACTTTGTTTATTCCTCTGATCTATTTAAAAAAGTTCGTGAAGTTTATCTCAAAGTTTAAATGAATGAAGAGGTAGGAAATACTTCCGCATGAGGACTAAAAAGATAAATTCTCCCATTTTTTAATTCTTTACATTTATAACGTGTGCGAAGTTTTTTTATTTTTAAAAAATTTCTTCCATTTTCCAAACTAAATTTTGTACCATCCATTAATTTAAAAATTGGAACAGAAACTGAAGGAGGATCATATTTTTTAAGTGCCATAACCAAATCAAAATCTCGATCTGTACTCGCTTTTGGATTTAACATATGTACTGCTAATAAGGAACAAAGTGGTTCAGGAAAAATTTTGGGATTTAAAAACGGAAGTATTATTTCTCGATAGGCTTTTTTCCATTCCTCCCCGTGTGGTCTTATTCGATAAAAAAATGATTGAGAAACTTTAAAATGAGCCAACTCGTGCAGAAGTGTAATCAAAAAACGATAAGGATTTGTCATAATATTTAAGGTGATCAATAAATTGCCATTCACCATTCTTCTAAAATCTCCATGTTTGGTCTTACGTTTTTTTGTTATTTTAAATGATATTTTGGAAGTTTCTAACAGCTTGTATATCTGTTTTTTAGCTTCTTTGGGAATAAAAGATAAAATTTGATCCATAACTCCGTTAGGGTGTTGATGATGAAACTGGTATAATTTTCCCATTAAAAAACTGCTGTCCTTCTAAAGCAAATTTAAGAATATAATCTGCAATTTCTTCCGCTGTTACAGGTGCTTGAAAACCGGGGAAAGCCTGTACCAACATTTCTGTTTGAACCGCTCCCAATGCCAAAGAGTTAAAAGCAGGACCTGTAACTTTATATTCTTCAGCCAATAATTCGGTTAGAATATTTACAGCTCCTTTACTACTGCTATAAGCTGCTAAGCCAGGAAATTTTGAACTCCCATCTATACCTCCCATACTACTAATATTTACTACATGTCCCTTGGGATCAATTTGGGGGATCAACATCCTGGTCAGTGATGCTAATCCAAAAACATTGACTCGATAAAGGAACTCAAAATCTTCAGCTGTAGTTTCAGCAAAAGGTTTATTAATTAAAACCCCAGCATTATTTATCAAAACATCAATCTTCACTTCCTCTTTTTGAAGTTGGCCTAGAAAAACTGAAAGGGTATTTTCGTCCGTAATATCTATCATTACAGGATGTACTTGAGCTGTCTTTTTTATTGAACTAATATTTCGAGATAATGCGTAAACACGGTGCCCACAAGCTGATGCAAGTTGGACTAATGCTTTACCAATTCCACGACTTGCGCCTGTTATTACAAGTATTTTAGACATAATTTAAAGGTAAGGAAAAAAGTAAGGTGAATTAGCTTTCCAAAGACCCAAAAATAACTTCTTTTGAAAATTCTAAATCACCACCATCGTTAACGGATTCTCAACAAACTCACGTAGGGTTTGTAAAAACTGAGCTCCTGTTGCACCATCCACTACACGGTGGTCACAAGCAAGGGTCAATTTAATTGTATTACCAACAATAATTTCTCCTTGTTTAACAATCGGTTTTTGAACAATAGCTCCAACAGATAAGATAGCTACATTCGGTTGGTTAATAATAGAGGTAAATTCCTGAATACCGAACATCCCTAAATTGGAAATGGTAAAGGTGCTTCCATCCATTTCTTCAGGTTTTAACTTTTTATCTCGTGCACGAGCAGCATAATCTTTAACAGCTGCACCAATCTGTGGAAGAGTTTGCTCATTGGTAAATTTAACAACAGGTACCACCAAACCATCATCAACAGCTACTGCAACTCCAACGTGGACATGGTGATGATGAGTTATCTGATGATCTTCCCATTTTGCATTTACCTGAGGGTGTTGCTTTAAAGCAAGTGCTACTGCTTTTACAATTATATCGTTAAACGAAATTTTTGTGTCAGGAATTGAATTGTACTGCGAACGGAAAGCAATAGCATTATCCATATTAAATTCAACACCTAAATAATAATGAGGTGCTGAAAATTTTGAAGATGATAAACGCTTAGCTATTGTTTTTCGCATCTGTGTATTGGATAACTCTGTAACCGATTCTACTCCAACAGGAGTAAAGGCTTGTAACCCACCTCCTAATTGTGGCTGGTAATTATCAACATCTCTTTTTATAATTCTTCCAAAATCTCCTGATCCTTTTACTCTAGAAAGATCTATACCTTTTTCTGAGGCTAGTTTTTTAGCTAAAGGAGAGGCCACAATTCTCCCATTTGATGAAACTTCAGGTGCTGGAGGGGGGGGTGTAAATTGAGGAGCTAATTTTTCTTTTTCTACTGCCTCTGGTTTTAGTTCAGCAGAATCTGATTTTGCTAATGATGAGTCAGTAATAGTCCTTGATTTAGACTGAGCTGCAACTACTTCACTAATATCTGTTCCTTTTTTTCCTATAATTGCAAGAACACTATCAACAGGAGCAGACTCACCTTCATTCAAACCAATGTGCAACAAGGTCCCTTCATGGAAAGATTCGAATTCCATGGTAGCCTTGTCTGTTTCAATTTCAGCTAATATATCTCCTTCGTGAATTGAATCCCCAACTTTTTTATTCCATTTCGATACAGTTCCCTCTTCCATAGTATCACTTAAGCGAGGCATCTTAATTACTTCAACTCCTACAGGAATCTCTCTTGGATTAGATGTTATTACTTCCTCCGCTTTGGATATTGGACTCGCTTCAGCATCATCTTTGGTCACTTCTTCAGATGGGATAAGAATATTTGAAATATCTTCTCCATTTTCGCCAATAATAGCAAGCATGGTATCGACAGGGGCCGTATCTCCTTCTTGAATTCCAATATGAAGTAATTGACCTTCGTTAAAAGATTCAAATTCCATAGTGGCTTTATCCGTTTCAATTTCAGCTAAAATATCACCCTCGTTGATAGTATCTCCAACTTTTTTAAACCACTTGGCTACAGTTCCCTCTTCCATTGTGTCACTTAATCTAGGCATATTTATTATTTCAGCCATATCCTATAATTTGTGGTTAATAAAAGGATAATCCTCTTGTTCATACACTGCATCGTACAACAGACTCAAATCTGGATAAGGTGACGATTCTGCATATTTTTCACAATCTGCTACACGCTCTTTTATAGATTTATCAATTAAATCCAATTCTTTTTGAGTGGCATACTTTTTGGATAAGATTACCTCTTTTACCTGTGTTATTGGATCAATTTTACGATACTCCTCTACCTCATCTTTAGTTCTGTAATGCTGCGCATCAGACATTGAGTGTCCTCTGTAACGATAAGTTTTCATTTCAATAAAAGATGGGCCTCCTCCTTTACGTGCTAATTTAATTGCCTTATCCATGATTTTAGCAACTGCTACTGGATTCATTCCATCACAGGGTTCACAGGGCATATTATATCCAAGACCTAATTTCCAGATTTCTTCGTGAGATGCAGTTCTAGCTACAGAAGTACCCATTGCGTATCCATTGTTTTCAACTACGAATACAACTGGTAATTCCCACAACATTGCCAAGTTCAGGGTTTCGTGGAGTGAACCCTGGCGGGCTGCTCCATCTCCTAAAAAACAGAGAGTTACATTATCTCTATCAAAATACTTATCTCCAAAGGCCATACCAGCACCTAATGGAATTTGACCACCTACAATTCCGTGTCCTCCATGAAATTTATGCTCTTTCGAAAAGATATGCATAGATCCACCAAGTCCTTGAGAGGTTCCTGTTGATTTGCCATAAAGCTCTGCCATCACACGTTTAGG
>JAQWNZ010000058.1 GCA_029246125.1 Flavobacteriaceae bacterium | reverse complement strand
AATTCAGTTTTAAATTTTGAGAGTCATCAAAAAAATATTTAACATGAAATATTTTTTACATTTTTTTTGCTAACAAAATACTTTTGTTCTTTGTGATAAAATCGAAAGATTCCTAAATCATCAAAATCTTTCAAAAGTTTTGCATTTTCAAGTTTGAATCCACAAAAAAAAATTCTACATTTGCACGCCCATAAAAATGGGAAATTAGAAAAATATTATGCCAACTATTGCACAATTAGTAAGAAAAGGAAGAGTTGCGATTACCAAGAAGAGTAAATCAGCTGCTTTGGATTCGTGTCCTCAAAGACGTGGTGTGTGTACCCGTGTATATACTACAACCCCAAAAAAACCAAACTCGGCAATGCGAAAAGTAGCGAGGGTTAGATTGACAAACGGAAAGGAAGTAAATGCATACATACCTGGGGAAGGACATAATCTCCAAGAGCATTCGATAGTATTGGTTCGTGGTGGAAGAGTAAAAGATTTGCCAGGTGTTCGTTATCACATTGTTCGTGGTGCTTTGGATACTGCTGGAGTTGAAGGACGTTTACAAAGACGCTCAAAATATGGTGCCAAAAGACCTAAAAAATAGATGGAAATATCTCTTTACAATTGAATCATGAGAAAAAAAGAAGCAAAAAAACGTCCCCTATTACCTGATCCAAAGTTTAATGACCAATTAGTGACCCGTTTTGTTAATAATTTAATGTGGGATGGAAAGAAATCAATTGCTTTTAAAATATTTTATGATGCAATTGCTATCATTGAAGAGCGAAAAGAAGATGATCAAAAATCCGCATTAGAAATTTGGAAAGATGGTCTTTCTAATGTCATGCCACATGTTGAAGTTCGAAGCCGAAGAGTAGGAGGAGCGACCTTTCAAATTCCAATGCAAATTCGTCCGGACAGAAAAGTATCCCTTGCCATGAAATGGCTTATAAGTTTTTCAAGAAAGCGTAATGAAAAATCAATGGCTCTCAGATTGGCAAATGAAGTCCTAGCTGCCGCAAAAGAAGAAGGTGCCGCTGTGAAAAAACGACAAGACACTCACAAAATGGCTGAAGCAAATAAAGCCTTTTCACATTTTAGATTTTAAGAACTAAATGCATATTTAATTACAGCTATGGCTAGAGATTTAAAATATACAAGAAACATAGGTATAGCAGCTCACATTGATGCTGGAAAAACTACTACTACTGAGCGTGTCCTTTTTTACACAGGTGTAAGTCACAAGATAGGAGAAGTCCATGATGGTGCTGCAACTATGGATTGGATGGAGCAAGAGCAGGAAAGAGGTATTACAATTACTTCGGCAGCTACTACTTGCACTTGGAATTTTCCTCAAGACCAAGGAAAGCCCACCTCTGATTCTAAACCTTATCATTTCAATATTATTGATACCCCAGGCCATGTTGACTTCACAGTAGAGGTAAACCGATCCCTTAGAGTTTTAGATGGATTGGTTTTTTTATTTTCCGCTGTCGATGGCGTTGAGCCTCAATCTGAAACTAACTGGAGGCTGGCAGATAATTATAAAGTTCCTCGTATTGGATTTGTGAATAAAATGGACCGTCAGGGAGCAAATTTTTTAAATGTTAGTACTCAGGTGCGTGAGATGTTAAAGTCAAATGCCGTACCAATTGTTCTTAATATTGGAGATGAAGAAGACTTCAGAGGAATTGTTGATCTTGTTACAAACAAAGCTATAGTATGGCATGATGATAACTATGGGTCTACTTTTGATGAGGTAGATATACCAGAAGACATGAAAGCAGATGTTGAAAAACATCGGGCAGAATTAATTGAAGCTGTGGCGGAGTATGATGAAGACCTTTTAGAAAAGTTTTTTGAAAATCCAGATTCTATTAGTCCTGAGGAAATTCATGAAGCACTTCGAGCTGCAACTCAGGATATGAGTATCATACCCATGATTTGTGGTTCCTCTTTCAAAAATAAAGGAGTTCAGTTTTTACTAGATGCGGTATGTCGTTATTTACCTTCACCAGAAGATAAAGAAGCTATTGTAGGTACAAATCCTAATAATGAATTAGAAATTTCTCGTAAGCCATCAGTTCAAGAACCTTTTTCTGCATTGGCATTCAAAATTGCAACGGACCCTTTTGTAGGTCGTTTAGCATTTTTTCGTGCTTATTCTGGAAGACTTGATGCTGGTTCTTACGTTTTAAATAATCGTTCTGGAAACAAAGAACGTATCTCCAGAATTTATCAAATGCACTCCAATAAGCAAAACTCAATAGATTTCATTGAAGCAGGTGATATTGGAGCTGCAGTAGGATTTAAAGACATTAAAACAGGTGATACCCTTTCAGCAGAAAAATCCCCAATTATTCTTGAAAGTATGGAATTTCCTGACCCTGTAATTGGGATTGCAGTGGAACCCAAGACAAAAGCTGATATTGATAAGCTTGGTATGTCTTTGGCAAAACTAGCAGAGGAAGATCCAACATTCCAAGTAAAAACTGATGAGGCATCCGGCCAGACAATAATTTCTGGTATGGGAGAGCTCCACCTAGATATTATTGTTGACCGCCTGCGTCGTGAGTTTAAGGTAGAAGTAAACCAGGGGCAGCCTCAGGTAGAATACAAAGAAGCATTAACAGCCTCCGCTAAACATAGAGAAGTTTATAAAAAACAAACTGGAGGCCGAGGTAAATTCGCCGATATTGTATTTGAAATTGAGCCAGCTGAAGATGGTACTTCTGGGCTTGAATTCATCAATGAAATTAAGGGAGGTAATATTCCTAAAGAGTATATTCCATCAGTTGAGAAAGGATTTAAAGACTCCATGAAAAATGGTCCCTTAGCAGGCTTTGAACTAGATGCTATGAAAATCACATTAAAGGATGGGTCATTTCACCCTGTGGATTCAGACTCTTTATCATTTGAATTGGCAGCTAAACTCGGATTCAAAGAATCAGCTAAAGCAGCCAAAGCTGTAATTATGGAGCCCATTATGAAATTAGAAGTTTTGACACCTGAAGAAAATATGGGCGATATTGTTGGTGATTTAAATCGTCGACGGGGTCAAGTAAATTCGATGGATGATCGTGCTGGATCTAAAGTTGTAAAGGCTGAAGTTCCACTATCAGAAATGTTTGGATACGTTACATCTTTGCGTACACTTTCATCAGGAAGAGCTACCTCGACAATGGAATTTTCTCACTATCAAGAAACACCTTCCAATATCTCGGAAACTGTAATTGCTGAGGTAAACGGTAACAAAGCATAAATAAATTAGCATGAGCCAAAAAATTAGAATCAAGTTAAAATCATACGATCACAATTTAGTAGATAAATCGGCTGATAAAATTGTTAAAACAGTAAAAACAACTGGTGCAGTAGTTACGGGTCCTATCCCATTACCAACTCATAAGAAAATTTTCACTGTATTACGTTCTCCTCATGTTAACAAGAAGTCAAGAGAGCAATTTAAGTTGTGTTCATATAAACGTTTATTAGATATTTATAGTTCTTCGTCAAAAACGATTGATGCGTTAATGAAATTGGAATTGCCAAGCGGTGTAGAAGTAGAGATTAAAGTATAATTAAAATAATAATAAAACATGTCTGGGTTAATAGGTAAAAAAGTTGGTATGACCAGCCTTTTCGACGGAAGCGGGAAGAATATCCCTTGTACAGTTATTGAGGTTGGGCCATGTGTGGTTACCCAAGTTAGAACCAAAGATGTTGATGGGTATGAAGCAGTTCAGTTGGGTTTCGATGACAAATCAGAAAAAAGTGTTAGTAAAGCTGCCCAAGGTCATTTTAAAAAAGCCAAGACTGTTCCTAAAACAAAATTAGTGGAATTCCAAAATTTTGAAGAAGAATTAAACTTAGGAGATATCATAACTGTTTCTCACTTTATAGAAGGTGAATTCGTTGATGTTTCAGGGACCTCCAAAGGAAAAGGCTTTCAAGGTGTAGTAAAAAGACATGGTTTTGCAGGAGTCGGACAATCTACTCATGGACAACACAATCGTCTAAGAGCTCCAGGATCAATTGGAGCCGCGTCCTATCCTGCCCGTGTATTCAAGGGAATGCGAATGGCAGGGCAAATGGGAAATGAAAAGATCAAAGTCCAAAACCTTAGAGTTCTTAAAGTAGTACCTGAAAAAAATCTCCTAGTTGTTAAAGGATGTGTACCTGGTCACAAAAATGCATATTTAACAGTACAGAAATAATGGAAGTAAAAGTATTAAACATTAAAGGAAAAGAGACTGGTAGAAAGATAAAGCTAGATAAGGCTGTATTTGGAATTGAACCTAATAATCATGCAATCTATTTAGACGTAAAACAACACCTAGCAAATAGGCGGCAAGGAACACACAAATCCAAAGAGCGTGCTGAAATTGTTGGATCTACTCGAAAAATAAAAAAGCAAAAGGGAACAGGTACTGCTAGAGCTGGAAGTATTAAAAATCCACTGTTTAAAGGTGGTGGACGAGTATTCGGTCCAACCCCAAGAGAATATAGCCAAAAAGTTAATAAAAAAGTAAAACGTTTAGCGAGAAAATCTGCCCTAAGCATAAAAGCAAAACAAAATTCAATAGTTGTTTTGGAAGATATCCAATGGGATACTGCAAAAACTAAAAATTATCTCCAAATGCTTATAGCGCTTGGACTTGCTGACAAAAAAAGTATTTTAGTGTTGGGAGATTTGAATAAAAATGTATATTTGTCGTCTCGTAATTTAAAAAATTCCAAGGTTGTAATAAACTCAGAATTAAACACTTACAATATTTCAAATGCTAATTGTTTAGTTTTCTGTGAAAGTGCATTTGAGGAAATTGAATCAATTTTGAAAAGATAATAATAATGAGTGTATTATTAAAACCAATTATTACGGAGAAAGCTACATTAGGAAGTGAGCTTCATAATAGATATACTTTTTTGGTACACCCAAAAGCAAATAAAGTTGAGATTAAGAAAGCAGTTGAATCGGCTTATGGCGTAAGTGTTGAAAAGGTTCGAACATTGAATAGTGGTCCAGAGCGCAAAATGCGTTTCACAAAAACCGGTATTCAGAAAGGTAAAACTAGTGCAACAAAAAAGGCCATGGTGCAAGTTTCTGAAGGTGATGCCATTGATTTTTATAGTAATTTATAATATTTCCAGATGTCTGTAAGAAAATTAAAACCAATAACACCAGCTCAGCGTTTCAGAGTAGTAAATGGATTCGACTCTATAACTATTGATAAACCAGAGAAGAGTTTGTTGTCACCTAGGAAAAGGACAGGTGGAAGAAATAATAAAGGAAAGATGACTGCGCGCCATATTGGTGGGGGTCACAAAAAACGTTACCGTATTATAGATTTTAAAAGAAATAAATTTGGAGTAGAAGCCGAAGTAAAAAGTATTGAGTATGACCCAAACCGATCGGCATTCATTGCATTAACAGAATATACTGATGGCGAAAAGCGCTATATTATTGCTCAAAGTGGATTAAAAGTAGGTCAGAAAATTAGTTCTGGTGATGGTATTGACCCTGAGGTAGGAAATGCACTTTTTCTTTCTGAAATTCCTTTAGGGACTATTATTTCTTGTATAGAGCTTGTGCCAGGAAAAGGTGCTGTAATTGCAAGAAGTGCCGGTGCATTTGCTCAATTGATGGCCAGAGACGGAAAGTTTGCAACAGTTAAAATGCCATCAGGTGAAACGAGGATGATTTTAATCACTTGTATGGCTTCAATCGGAGTAGTGTCAAATTCTGACCATCAGCTTTTAGTTTCTGGTAAAGCTGGACGTTCAAGGTGGTTGGGAAGAAGACCTAGAACAAGACCTGTAGCTATGAATCCTGTTGACCATCCGATGGGTGGGGGTGAAGGTCGTGCTTCAGGAGGACATCCAAGATCACGTAATGGTATACCTGCAAAAGGATTCCGTACTCGATCAAAAACAAAATCTAGTAATAAATTTATAATAGAACGTAGAAAAAAATAATATCGTATGGCTCGTTCATTAAAAAAAGGACCCTTTGTACATCATAGTCTTGAAAAGAAAGTGATGAAAAATATAGAAGAGAATAAAAAGTCAGTAATAAAAACTTGGTCAAGATCTTCTTTGATAACCCCAGATTTTGTTGGACAAACTATTGGTGTTCATAATGGAAAGACTTTCATTCCTGTATATATTACTGAAAACATGGTTGGACATAAATTAGGCGAATTCTCTTTAACAAGAAATTTCCGTGGTCATTCAGGAGCAAAAAACAAAGGCAAAAAATAAAATACTAATGGGAAATCGTAAAAGACATTCTGCTCAAGCTATAAAAGAAGCCAAAAAGAAACTAATCTTTGCTAAGCTAAACAATTGCCCAACATCACCTAGGAAAATGAGATTGGTTGCTGATCAAGTTAGGGGAGAATCTATAGATAAAGCACTAGCAATCTTAAAGTTTAGTCCGAAAGAAGCCTCTAAACGTCTCGAAAAACTGTTGCTTTCTGCGATCGCCAATTGGCAATCCAAGAATGAAAGTGAAGACATAGAAAAAGCAGCACTTTTCATTTCTGAAATTAGAGTAGATGGGGGGAGTATGCTAAAGAGATTACGTCCTGCACCTCAAGGGAGAGCTCATAGAATAAGAAAACGCTCAAATCATGTAACTATGGTTTTGGGTTCAAATACTTTAAAAGCATAATATGGGACAGAAAACAAATCCAATTGGAAACCGATTAGGAATTATAAGGGGTTGGGACTCTAACTGGTATGGTGGAAGAGACTATGGTGATAAGATTGCCGAAGACGACAAAATCCGTAAATATATTCACGCACGGTTATCTAAAGCTAGCGTATCCAATGTTATAATTGAGCGTACACTTAAAATTATAACGATCACCATTACAACTGCTAGACCAGGAATTATAATTGGAAAAGCAGGGCAAGAAGTTGATAAATTAAAAGAGGAACTCCGAAAAATTACTGGAAAAGAGATTCAAATCAACATATTTGAAATCAAAAGACCTGAATTAGATGCACAACTAGTTGGTGCTAGTATTGCGCGACAGATAGAAAGTAGAATTTCTTATAGACGTGCAATAAAGATGGCTATTGCAGCATCAATTCGAATGAACGCAGAAGGAATTAAAATTCAAATCTCTGGACGTCTTAATGGAGCAGAAATGGCACGATCAGAATCTTACAAAGAAGGACGTATTCCACTATCTACCTTTAGAGCAGACATTGATTATGCTCTTGTTGAAGCTCACACTACCTATGGTAGATTAGGAATTAAGGTATGGATTATGAAAGGAGAGGTTTATGGTAAACGTGAGCTCTCACCACTTATAGGAATGTCTAAAAAAACTGGCCAAGGCTCAGGAAATTCGGGGAAAGCAAATAACCGTCAACGTCGCCGTAAATAAATTAAATAGTAATTATAAACCATGTTACAACCAAAAAAGACAAAATTTCGAAAAGCACAGAAAGGACGTATGAAAGGTTTTTCTCAAAGAGGACATCGGCTCTCTAACGGCATGTTCGGAATTAAGGCACTAGACTCTGTTTTTATAACATCAAGACAAATAGAAGCAGCTAGAATTGCGGCGACCCGTTATATGAAAAGAGAAGGTCAGTTGTGGATTAAAATTTTTCCTGATAAACCCATCACTAAGAAGCCTTTAGAAGTACGTATGGGTAAAGGAAAAGGAGCTCCAGAATATTTCGTTGCTGTTACAAAAGCAGGAAGAATAATGTTTGAAGTAGCTGGCGTCCCATTTGAGGTTGCAAAAGAGGCACTTCGTTTAGCAGCTCAAAAACTTCCAGTAAAAACTAAATTTATTGTCGCACGTGATTACGAGGCATAATTAATAATTATGAAACAAGCAGAAATAAACAAACTTTCTAAAGAAGATCTTCACGATAAATTGGCTGAACTCCAAAAACGAATCGAAGAGCTTAAAATGACACATTCAATTTCTCCTTTAGAAAACCCCTTACAAATACGATCTTCAAGGCGTGTTATAGCAAGACTCAAAACAGCTCTAAGTAATCAACAACTATAAGCATATGGAAATTAGAAATTTGAGAAAAGAACGTGTTGGGCTAGTGATAAGCAATAAAATGGAGAAATCTATAGTTGTATCAGAGGTCAAACGTGTAAAGCACCCAATGTATGGTAAATTCGTTTTGAAGACCAAAAAGTATGTTGTTCATGACGAAAAAAATGATTGTAATATAGGCGATACGGTTAGGATCATGGAAACAAGGCCAATTAGTAGGTCTAAGTGCTGGCGAATGGTTGAAATTATAGAAAGAGCAAAGTAATATGGTACAGCAAGAATCAAAACTTAAAGTCGCTGACAATACAGGTGCGAAAGAGGTGCTTACTATACGGGTATTGGGAGGCACTAAAAGACGTTACGCTTCAATAGGAGATAAAATTGTTGTAACGATAAAAGAAGCCTCGCCTGCAGGAACAGTTAAGAAAGGACAAGTATCTACTGCTGTTGTAGTGAGAACACGTAAAGAAATTAGAAGACCAGATGGATCTTACATCCGATTTGATGAAAATGCCTGCGTATTACTCAATCCAACTGGTGAAATGGTTGGGACGCGTGTTTTTGGACCGGTAGCAAGAGAGCTAAGAGACAAGCAATTCATGAAAATTGTTTCATTGGCACCTGAAGTTTTATAAATTTAGATATGGCAATAAAAATAAAAATAAAAAAAGGTGATACTGTACGTGTAACTGCTGGTTCACATAAAGGAAAAGAAGGAAATATATTAAATGTATTTCATGAAACGAACAGAGCCATAGTGGAAGGTGTAAACATGGTAAAAAAACATAATAAGCCAAATGCTCAAAATCCACAGGGAGGAATTAAAGAAAAAGAAGCTCCTATTCATATTTCCAACTTATCACTCTTAACATTAGAGGGTAAAATTACAAGAGTAGGATACCGTATGGATAATAATAATAAAGTACGTTTCTCTAAAAAAACCGATGAAGCTATTTAATTATGAATTATACACCTAGACTCAAGAAAGAATACAACGAACGAATCGTCAATAATTTAAAAGATACGTTTAGTTATAAGAGTGTCATGCAAGTTCCCAAACTGGAGAAGATTGTTCTCAGTAGAGGAGTTGGTGGGGCTGTTGCTGATAAAAAATTGATTGATCATGCTGTTGATGAGTTGACTTTAATCACTGGACAAAAGGCAATCTCAACCTTATCTAAAAAGGATGTTGCAACATTTAAATTGAGAAAAGGAATGCCTATTGGAGCTAAAGTAACACTTCGTGCTGAACGCATGTATGAATTTTTAGACCGATTAGTAACAACAGCTTTACCCCGTGTACGTGATTTTCAAGGTGTTAAATCTACAGGATTTGACGGTCGTGGAAACTATACACTTGGTATAACAGAACAAATCATTTTCCCTGAAATAGATATTGACAAGGTTAATCGAATCAACGGAATGGATATTACATTTGTAACCTCCGCCAAAACAGATCAAGAAGCAAAATCATTATTAACAGAATTGGGAATCCCCTTTAAAAAAAATTAATATGGCCAAAGAATCAATGAAAGCACGTGAAGTTAAACGTGAGAAAACTGTTGCCCAATATGCTGAGAAACGTAAAGCACTTAAAGAAGCTGGAGATTATGAAGCCCTCCAAAAACTTCCTCGTAATGCATCACCTATTAGAATGCACAATAGATGTAAATTAACAGGAAGACCAAAAGGATATATGCGTCAGTTCGGAATCTCACGTGTTACCTTTAGAGAAATGGCCAACAAAGGCCTGATTCCAGGTGTAACAAAAGCCAGTTGGTAGACTAAAAAATTAAAAATATGTTCACAGATCCAATTGCAGATTTTTTAACACGAATTCGAAATGCCAATCGCGCAGGACATCGTGTTGTAGATATACCAGCATCCAACACAAAAAGAGAAATTACTAAGATTCTTTTTGATCAAGGTTATATCCTTAGTTATAAGTTTGAAAAAACTAAAAACAATCAAGGTAATATCAAGATTGCGTTAAAGTATGACAAACTCACTAAAGAGCCAGTTATAAAAAAAATTCAAAGAATCAGTACTCCTGGATTACGTAAGTATTCAGGTTCAGATAATCTTCCTCGTATCCTCAATGGATTAGGTATATCAATTGTATCTACCTCTTTAGGAGTAATGACAGGAAAGCAAGCAGCCAAAGAGAATGTTGGTGGAGAATTAATTTGTTACGTACACTAAGAATAAAAGTATTAGCAATGTCAAGAATAGGAAATAATCCAATAATAATACCTGAGGGAGTCACAATAGATATCCAACCTTCAAAAATAAAAGTGATCGGAAAATTAGGTGAGTTGACCCAGGATTACCATGAGGTTGAAATTAAGGTGAATGAAAACATTCTATCAGTTACAAGACCTTCTGAAAAAAAATCAGTTAAATCCAAACATGGATTGTATCGTGCACTTATTTCGAATATGATTGAAGGAGTTGCCAATGGATTTACAAAAGAATTAGAATTAGTTGGTGTTGGATACCGTGCGAGTAACCAAGGCCAAAAATTAGATTTAGCTCTAGGCTTTTCTCATAATATTTTATTGGATATTGCCCCAGAGGTTAAAATTGAAACAATATCAGAAAAGGGAAAAAATCCAATTATAAAGTTGACATCTCATGACAAACAACTCGTTGGTTTTGTAGCTGCGAAAATCCGCTCTTTCAGAAAGCCAGAACCATATAAAGGAAAAGGAGTCAAGTTTGTAGGAGAACAAATTAGAAGAAAAGCAGGTAAATCAGCATAACAAATTATTATGGGTTTAACAAAATTAGATCGAAGAAATAGAATTCGTAATCGAATTCGAAAGATTGTTAATGGAACGTCCAGCACACCAAGAATTTCTGTTTACAGAAGTAATAAAGAGATTTATGTGCAATTGATAGACGACCAAACAGGAAAAACTATTGTCTCTGCTTCATCAAGAGATAAAGAAATTTCAGAAGTAAAGTTATCTACCAAGATTGAAATTGCTTATAACGTTGGGAAGAGAATTGGAAAACTAGCTTCCAAAGCAGGGATTTCTAAAGTAAAGTTTGATAGAGGAGGTTATTTGTATCATGGACGAATAAAAGCTTTAGCCGATGGAGCTCGTGAAGGGGGATTAAAATTTTAATAAAATATGTATCAAGATTATAAAAACGTAGAAATAGTAAAACCTGCTGGTTTAGATTTAAAAGATCGTTTAGTTGGTGTTCAACGGGTAACTAAAGTAACAAAAGGTGGACGTGCTTTTGGATTTTCTGCTATAGTAGTTGTAGGAGACGAAAATGGAGTAGTTGGCCAAGGCTTAGGCAAATCAAAAGAAGTCTCTGAAGCAATCTCAAAGGCTGTTGAAGATGCTAAGAAAAATTTGATACGTATACCTATTGATAAAGGAACATTACCTCATGAACAAAAAGGTAAGTATGGAGGAGCTAAGGTATTTTTAAAGCCAGCGTCTGAAGGAACAGGAGTAATAGCTGGGGGTGCTGTCCGTGCTGTATTAGATGCAGTTGGTGTACATAATGTCCTTTCTAAGTCACAAGGTTCTTCAAATCCACACAACGTTGTAAAAGCAACTTTCGACGCTTTATTAAGGCTTCGTAACCCACAACGTATTGCACAACAAAGAGGTATTTCATTAGATAAAGTTTTTAATGGATAAATGATTCAAATATGGAAAAGATTAAAGTAAAGCAAGTTAGAAGTAGTATAAAACGGATCAACAAGCAGAAACTCGTTCTTACTTCGCTTGGACTTAGGGGAATTGGTAAAGAAGTTATTCACAATGCTACGCCAAGTATTTTGGGAATGATTGATAAAGTAAAACATTTGGTTACAGTTACTAAAGTATAAATAATTCACTATGAATTTAGAAAATTTAACACCTGCATCAGGATCTGTCAAAACAGCTGGGAAGCGTTTAGGAAGAGGTCAATCATCTGGAAAAGGCGGAACCTCTGCCCGAGGTCATAAAGGAGCAAAATCTCGCTCAGGATATTCAAAAAAGATTGGTTTTGAAGGAGGACAAATGCCTTTACAAAGACGTGTTCCAAAATTTGGTTTTACAAATATAAACAGAAAAGAATATACAGTAATCAATCTGGATTTACTTCAAGACCTCATAAATGAAAAAAAAGTAAAAAATGAACTTAATTTAAAAAAGATCGTCGAATTACGTTTAGCTCATAAAAATGACCTCATAAAAATATTAGGTCGTGGTAAAATAGTGGGTGTATTAAAAGTTACAGCCCATAAATTTTCAGCAACAGCTAAAGCAGCAATCGAATCTGCTGGAGGAGAAGCTGTAACCGTTTAATTATTTACCAAATGAAAAAAGTTTTAGAAACCCTTTATAACATTTACAAAATAGAAGAGCTTAGAGATCGTGTCATCTTGACTTTGGGAATGTTATTGGTATACCGACTTGGAGCTCAGGTGGTATTACCTGGAATTGATCCTCTTCAATTAGCCGCACTTACTAGTAGGACTGATGGAGGTGGTCTTTTGGGTATTCTAAATGCTTTTACGGGTGGAGCCTTTGCAAATGCTTCCATTTTTGCCTTGGGTATAATGCCATATATTTCTGCTTCGATTGTAGTTCAATTAATGGGTATTGCAGTTCCTTATCTTCAAAAACTGCAAAAGGAGGGTGAGAGTGGAAGAAAGAAAGTCAATCAAATCACACGTTGGTTGACCATTTTAATTTGTGTAGTGCAAGCTCCTGCATATCTATACGGGCTAAGTGCTCTTGGTGTTCCAGAAAGCGCTTTTGTACTTGGGAAAGGTCCTTTATTTATTATATCGTCTGTTATTATCCTGGTTACAGGCACTATATTTGCAATGTGGTTAGGAGAAAAAATTACAGATAAGGGAATTGGAAACGGTATTTCGTTGCTCATTATGGTTGGAATTATTGCCAATTTACCCCTTTCTTTCACACAGGAATTTATTTCAAGAGTTTCAGAAAACAATGGTGGTCTTATGCTAATATTAATTGAGTTAGTTTTGTGGATAATAATCATTTTACTTTCCATTTTATTAACATTAGCTGTAAGAAGAATACCTGTTCAATATGCAAGAAGACAAGCCGGTGGAGCATCTTCAGACAGAACAGTATATGGATCACGCCAATACATCCCACTCAAGTTAAATGCATCAGGCGTAATGCCAATTATTTTTGCCCAAGCAATTATGTTTGCCCCTGTTTATATAGGAAGTGCACTGGGTGATTCAAATATTGGCCAATGGATTCAAACCAATTTTTCAGATATTTTTGGACTTTGGTATAATGTTTTATTCGCATTATTGATTATTGTTTTTACATATTTTTATACTGCAATTACAGTTCCCACAAACAAAATGTCTGACGATTTAAAACGAAGTGGAGGATTTGTACCGGGAATACGACCTGGAAATGAAACATCAGAGTACTTAGACACAGTAATGTCGCACATTACGTTTCCTGGTTCTTTATTTTTAGCAGGAATTGCAATTTTCCCTGCGATTGTTGTTAAACTCATTGGAATACAGCAAGGCTGGGCTTTGTTTTATGGTGGTACTTCTTTGCTCATCATGGTAGGAGTTGCAATAGATACTATTCAGCAAGTCAATTCTTATCTATTAAATAGACATTATGATGGATTGATGAAATTAGGAAAAACAAGAAGAGGGACAAATTAATTTTATGGCAAAACAAGCAGCAATAGAACAAGAAGGTACAATAATAGAGGCACTGTCAAATGCAATGTTTCGTGTGGAGTTAGAAAATGGCCATGTCGTTACTGCTCACATATCAGGAAAAATGCGCTTGCACTACATCAAGTTATTGCCAGGAGATAAAGTTAAGCTTGAAATGAGTCCTTATGATTTGACAAAAGCAAGGATAACCTTTAGGTTTTAAAAATAATTTATAGTTATGAAAGTAAGAGCATCAATAAAAAAACGCAGTTCAGACTGTAAAATCGTACGACGAAAAGGGCGTTTATATGTGATAAACAAAAAAAATCCTAGATTTAAACAAAGACAAGGTTAATTATGGCTAGAATATCAGGAGTAGACATTCCAAAACAAAAAAGAGGCATTATTGCCCTTACCTATATTTTCGGTATTGGAAGAAGTCGTGCAAAAACTATTTTAGAAATAGCTAAAGTAGATGAAAATATAAAAGTTTCTGATTGGTCAGATGACGAAACAGGTCGAATTCGTGAAGCGGTATCTTCTTTTAAAATTGAAGGAGAGTTACGTTCAGAAGTTCAACTTAGTATTAAGCGCCTTATGGATATTGGATGCTACAGAGGAATCCGTCATAGAGTTGGGCTACCCCTTCGTGGTCAGCGTACTAAAAACAACTCTCGAACCAGAAAAGGAAAACGTAAGACAGTGGCAAACAAAAAGAAAGCAACTAAATAATAGACCGTAATTATGGCTAAAACATCAGGTAAAAAAAGAAAAGTAATTGTTGAATCTATTGGACAAGCTCATGTTACTGCTTCATTCAACAACATCATTATCTCACTTACTAATAATAAAGGCGAAGTAATTTCTTGGTCTTCAGCTGGTAAAATGGGATTCAGAGGTTCAAAAAAGAATACACCTTATGCAGCTCAAACTGCTGCTGAAGATTGTGCAAAAAGCGCTCAAGAAGCTGGTTTGCGCAAAGTAAAAGTATTTGTGAAGGGGCCTGGAAACGGGCGTGAATCAGCAATCAGAACATTACATAATAGTGGTATTGAAGTCATGGAAATCATTGATGTGACTCCACTACCACATAATGGTTGTAGACCACCCAAGCGAAGAAGAGTTTAATATTAATACAAAAACAGTTTATATCTATCGAAGGAATTGACCTTAATTCATAGATGCCTGTTCAAAAAATCTAATTATGGCAAGATACACCGGTCCAAAAACAAAAATTGCTCGAAAATTTGGCGAGCCTATCTTCGGGGAAGACAAATCCTTCGAAAAAAGAAATTATCCTCCTGGCCAACATGGAAATACTAGGAGAAGGGGTAAAAAATCAGAATATGCAGTCCAGCTTATGGAAAAACAAAAGGCTAAATTTACATACGGTATTTTAGAGCGTCAATTCCGAAATATATTTGAAAAAGCGAGCAGAAGCAAAGGTATAACTGGAGAGGTATTGCTACAGATGTGTGAATCTAGATTAGATAATTTAGTTTATCGATTTGGTTTATCTCCTTCACGAAGTGGAGCACGTCAGCTTGTTTCACACCGTCATATTACAGTAAATGGTTCAATTGTTAATATTCCTTCATGCCAACTAAAAGTGGGGGATATAATTGGAATCAGAGAAAAATCAAAGACTCTTAATATTATAATCGAAGCTAATAGTAAAGATACTATTGCTTACGAATGGTTAAGCTGGAATAAAGATCAGCTCCAAGGAACTTTTGTAAGCGTTCCAGAACGACTTCAGATCCCTGAAAATATTAAGGAACAATTAATAGTAGAATTATACTCTAAATAATTAAACGTAAGCAAGTTATGGCAATATTGAATTTTCAAAAACCAGATAAAGTTATTATGATCGATTCGTCTGAATTCGAAGGCAAATTTGAATTTCGTCCTTTAGAACCAGGATATGGATTGACTGTGGGAAACGCACTAAGACGTGTATTATTATCTTCCTTGGAAGGCTTTGCAATTACATCTGTAAAGTTGGAAAATGTAGATCATGAATTTTCCACTATTTCTGGTGTCTTAGAGGATGTAACAGAAATTATTCTTAACCTAAAACAAATTCGATTTAAACGACAAATTGAAGAGGTCGAAGATGAGAAAGTTAATCTCTCTATTGGTGGACAAGAGCAACTTAAAGCAGCTGACTTTCAAAAATTTATTTCTGGATTTCAAGTACTGAACCCTGATTTAGTAATCTGTAATTTATCTAAAAACGTTCAGATGAATATTGAAATAACTATTGAAAAAGGAAGAGGATATGTCCCTGCGGAAGAAAATAAAAATATAAATACTGAAGTAGGTGTTATCGCAATCGATTCTATTTTTACACCAATCAAAAATGTGAAATATAGCATTGAAAACTTCAGGGTTGAGCAAAAAACTGATTATGAAAAATTGATTTTCGAAGTTGTTACTGATGGCTCAATTCACCCAAAAGATGCACTTACTGAGGCTGCAAAAACACTCATTCACCACTTTTTGTTGTTCTCAGATGAAAGAATCACACTAGAAGCTGATGAAATTGCTCAATCAGAAACTTATGATGAAGAGTCTTTGCATATGCGTCAGTTATTGAAAACTAAACTCGTTGATATGGATCTTTCTGTTCGTGCATTGAACTGTCTTAAAGCAGCTGAAGTTGATACTCTTGGTGATTTAGTTTCTTATAATAAAAATGATTTAATGAAGTTTAGAAATTTTGGTAAAAAGTCATTGACTGAACTGGAAGAATTAGTTGTTCTTAAAGGTCTTTCCTTTGGAATGGATTTGGCTAAGTACAAACTAGATAAAGATTAATTCACATTTTTAATCAAGAAAAATGAGACACGGAAAGAAAACAATCAACTTAGGTCGTAAGTCTGCACACAGAAAATCAATGCTTGCCAACATGGCTTGTTCGCTGATTGAGCACAAAAGAATAAATACGACTTCAACAAAAGCTAAAGCCTTAAAACGGTTTATTGAGCCCATAATCACAAAATCAAAGTCTGATACTACTCACAATAGACGTTTATCATTTTCTCTATTAAGAGATAAAGAAGCAGTTTCCGAATTATTTAGAGAAATTGCTGCTAAAGTTGGTGATCGCCCTGGTGGATACACACGTATAATTAAGTTAGGAAATAGACTGGGCGATAATGCTGATATGTCAATGATAGAATTGGTGGATTTTAACAAGGTTTATAAAACTGATGAAAAAGTTAAGAAAAAGTCTAGGCGACGTGGAGGAAAACCTAGATTGGTAGCCCCCAAAGCAGATTCTTCTAATCCTGTAGCATTAGAAGACGAGAAAGGTGCGGCACCTGAATTAGAACAAAAAATTGAAACAGTAGTTCACACTTCAGCTACTAAAAAAGAAGCTGAAGCAAAAAAAACTAAAGAAAAAAAAACTGAAAACAAAGATGGAGAGTAAATTGAATTCACTTCTTCATTCCCAATAATTTAAAAGGATAAACGTTTTAGTTTATCCTTTTTTTTGGTTTATTTTGTAAATCACAACTATGAAATATCAATTTAGACAAAAAGCATTCGTACTCTTAGCAGATGGCACTAAATTTTATGGCAAATCAATAGGTATTGAAGGCTCAGTTTTCGGAGAAATTTGTTTCAATACTGGAATGACAGGATATCAAGAAATATTTACTGATCCTTCTTATTTTGGTCAAATAATGGTGACTACTAATACTCATATTGGAAATTACGGTATTCTAGAAAGTGATTCACAATGGAATCAAATATCAATTTCAGGTCTAATTTGTAAAGACTTTAGTTTTTCGTATTCTAGACCAGCAGCTGACATGTCACTTTTTGATTACCTCAAAAAACATAAATTAGTAACGATATCAGATGTTGATACCCGTGCTTTAGTTAGCTATATTCGTGAAAATGGAGCAATGAATGCTGTAATTTCTACTGAGCTAGAAAAAGAAGAAAAACTAATAAAAGAATTACAAAACACTCCAAGTATGGTGGGCTTAGAACTGGCTTCCAAAGTCTCAACTAAAGAAGCCTATACCTTTGGAAATTCTGATGCTAAATACAAGATTGCAGCCTTGGATTTGGGAATTAAAAGAAATATTTTGAAACATATATCAGCTAGGGACATGTACGTCAAAGTATTTCCATACGACACTTCATATGAAACTATGGCTGCATGGAATCCTAACGGTTATTTTATCTCAAATGGACCTGGTGATCCCGAACCACTTAAGAATGTTCAAGAAGTCACTAAAGCAATACTTGATTCAAGAAAACCCCTATTTGGAATTTGTTTAGGCCACCAAATTATTGCTTTGGCCAATGGAATACCCACCTTTAAGATGTTTAATGGACACAGAGGAATTAACCATCCAGTAAAAAATCTATTAACGGGAAAGGGAGAAATTACTTCACAAAATCATGGTTTTGCGGTGGATATGGAAGCTGCTAAAAATCATCCTGAAATTGAGATTACACATATTCATTTAAATGATCAAACTTTGGCTGGTATGCGCATGAAAAATAAAAAATGTTTTTCCGTGCAGTATCATCCAGAGGCAGGCCCAGGAACAAATGACTCCGTATACATTTTTGATCAGTTTAAGGAGATTATAGCAAACCAATAATTTATTCGAACCAAATTTAATTTAAAAAATGAGTATTATAATAAAAGTGCATGCAAGACAGATTTTTGATTCTAGAGGGAATCCAACTGTAGAAGTAGATGTAATAACTGAAAATGGAATCTTAGGTAGAGCTGCCGTTCCATCAGGTGCATCTACTGGAGAGCATGAAGCCGTTGAGCTAAGAGATGGTGGCTCTTCTTATATGGGGAAAGCTGTAGGGATTGCGGTTGGTAATGTTAATAATATTATTGCCCAAGAAATAATAGGCACCTCTGTATTTGAACAAGAGAATATTGATAAGTCCATGATTGATTTAGATGGAACTTCAAACAAGTCGAAATTAGGTGCGAATGCAATTCTTGGAGTTTCGCTTGCTGTAGCTAAGGCTGCTGCAAACGAGTTGGGACTCCCATTATATCGTTACATTGGAGGTGTAAGTGCGAAAATGTTACCAGTTCCTATGATGAATATTATCAATGGAGGATCGCATTCAGATGCACCAATTGCATTTCAAGAGTTTATGGTTATGCCTTTAGGAGCTTCATCTTTTACTCAAGCTATGCAGATGGGGTCTGAAATTTTTCATCATCTCAAAAAAGTTTTGCAGGACAGAAATTTAAGCATTGCTGTAGGTGATGAGGGCGGATTTGCTCCAAGACTAAATGGAACGGAAGATGCATTAGATATTATAATTATAGCAATCAAAAATGCGGGCTATAAGCCTGAAAAAGAAGTAATGATTGCCTTAGATTGTGCAGCTGCTGAGTTTTACGAAAATGGGGTCTATGACTATACCCTTTTTGAAGGAGCTAAAGGAATCAAAAGGAGTTCAGAAGAACAAGCAACATATTTAGCGCAATTAACTGAAAAGTACCCTATTGTTTCTATTGAAGATGGTATGGATGAAAATGATTGGGAAGGATGGAAATTACTTACTAAAAAAGTAGGAAATCGAGTTCAATTGGTTGGGGATGATCTTTTTGTTACTAATGTAGAACGCTTAAGTAAAGGAATATCTCAAGGTATCGCAAATTCCATTTTGATTAAAGTAAATCAGATAGGTACATTATCTGAAACTATTGCAGCTGTTAAAATGGCACATAATGCAGGTTACACTTCAGTTATGTCTCACCGCTCAGGTGAAACAGAAGATAATACTATTGCTGATTTAGCCGTAGCACTGAATACAGGTCAAATTAAAACAGGTTCTGCTTCAAGGAGTGACCGCATGGCTAAATACAATCAGTTATTACGCATAGAAGAAGCTTTAGAGAAACAATCCTATTTTCCTGGGGAAAAGGCATTTAAGTATAAAAAGTAATTAATAAGTTTACTCCAGACTAGGATAAAAATTAGTTTGTTAAGACAAAAAAATAAAGATTTAGAAATATGAGTGATTCTGTAAAACTTACATATCAAAATAAAGAATTTGAATTTCCATTAATTGATGGTTCGGAAGGTGAAAAAGGCATCGATATAAAAAGTTTAAGATCCCAAACAGGTTTGATAACATTTGATCCTGGTTATAAGAATACTGGCTCATGTAAAAGTGATATAACATTTTTAAATGGTGAAGAAGGAATATTGCGATACAGAGGTTACTCTATTGAAGATTTATGTGAAAAAGCAAGTTTTTTGGAAGTTGCATTTTTATTAATTTTTGGGGAATTACCAACCGAAAATGAGTTAAATCTTTTAAATGAAGAAATTAGAAAAGATTCTCTTGTAGATGAGGATTTAAAATTAATCTTAAAAAGTTTTCCAAAGGCAGCACACCCAATGGGAATTTTGGCTTCATTAACATCTGGACTTACAGCATTTAATCCAAGTAGTGTAAATATAGATTCAGAGGAAGAAATGCGAGAGGCTATAATTATGCTAATGGCTAAATTCCCAATTTTGTCTTCTTGGACTCACAGAAAAGTAAAAGGACTTCCTCTAAATTATGCAAATATTTCTCTTTCCTATGTTGAAAACATAGCGCATATGTTATTTAAGCTACCACATCAAGATTACATTCCAAATCCTATTGTAATTGATGCCTTAAACAAGTTGCTTATATTACATGCAGATCATGAACAAAATTGTTCAACGTCTACAGTAAGGATTGTAGGTTCCTCAGAAGCTGGATTATTTGCTTCGGTATCTGCTGGTGTTTCAGCCCTTTGGGGAAGGCTCCATGGTGGGGCAAATCAAGGAGTTATTGAAATGCTGTCTGCTATTAAAAGAGATGGAGGTGATACAAAAAAATTCATGGGTAGGGCAAAAGATAAAAATGATCCATTCCGTTTAATGGGTTTTGGACATCGAGTTTATAAAAATTTTGACCCTAGAGCAAGAATTATTAAAAAGACAGCTGATCAAGTTCTTAAAGAGTTAGATATTAATGATCCAATTTTAAATATTGCCAAAAAATTAGAAGAAGAGGCTTTAAATGATCCTTATTTTATCGATCGTAAGTTATATCCTAATGTTGATTTTTATTCTGGTATAATTTATCGTGCTTTAGGAATACCAACTGAAATGTTCACTGTTATGTTTGCACTTGGTAGATTACCAGGATGGATAGCTCAATGGTTAGAAATGCGAAAAAACAATGAACCCATAGGAAGGCCTCGTCAAATATATACTGGAAATAAAGTTAGAAAGATTTAAATATCTTCAAAAGATGAAGGAATGTTTAAAATTTTTTGATCTAAAATTTTTTTAAAAAATTCGCGAACACTGTCATTATCATAAATTACTTTAATGAAGTAATTATCCATATAGATTGAATATATCTTAGCTCTACCTTTATAAATTTTTAGTTTGTAATACGGAATTATTAGGCCGTAGGTTTCCAAAAGACTTCTAAACCGAACAATTATCCCTTTAGGACGTAACTCTATATTACATTGATCGATATTTTTGTCTAATATTAGTAAGTTGCTGATATCTAAAGAACAACTATCTATTAATAATTTGGGTGAGCCTATGCCTCCTAATTTCCATCTTTTTTGAAGAGAGAACGGTTTTCCAACAGTTTTTTCTATCTTTCTTTTAACCTCTTTATCATTATAAGAAATATTCAAAAGCATCAATTGTAAATATACATTTATCAATTAAGAGTTTTATGTTTATTTCGCGTATTTAATGAATAAAACTTTACTAACATGATTACTCCCATTTAAATTTTAATTCTGTTTAACCCGTTAATTTGAATACTTAAATTGATTTACAATAATTATATTTACCTAAATATAATTATGCGTTCATTAGTTAAACAAATTTCAGA
The DNA here is from genome assembly GCA_029246125.1 of Flavobacteriaceae bacterium. Classification (GTDB taxonomy): domain Bacteria; phylum Bacteroidota; class Bacteroidia; order Flavobacteriales; family Flavobacteriaceae; genus MS024-2A. The sequence goes on along the minus strand of JAQWNZ010000058.1, from coordinate 999 downwards.
GTCCTTAACTCCTTTTATTAAAGAAACGTTTGAAATTAATATTTCAAAGTTTGATTTTCAAGCCACCCGAAAAGAGTTTGATGGAGATATAACCTTGGTGGTTTTCTCATTGTTAAGATTTATTAAAATAAACCCTGTTCAGCTTTCATATAAAATTGGAGAATATCTCAAAACTCATTCTGAGTTAGTTATTGGTTTTAATGTGGTTAAAGGATTTTTAAATCTAAATATTCAAGATTTTTACTATGTTGATGCGTTGAAAAAAATTACAGAGACAAAAGATTATGGGTATAAAAAACCAGATTCAAATTCAATAATCCTAGTTGAATATTCCTCTCCAAATACAAATAAACCACTTCATTTAGGTCACATAAGAAACAATCTTTTAGGTTATTCAGTAGCAAAGATTTTAGAGGCGAGTGGAAATATGGTACTAAAAACCCAAATTATCAATGACAGAGGAATTCATATATGTAAATCGATGGTAGCATGGAAAAAATATGGTTCTGGGGAAACTCCAGAATCTTCTGGATTAAAAGGTGATAAGTTGGTTGGGAACTACTATGTTAAGTTTGATCAAGAATTAAAAAAGGAAATTAAAACTCTTTTGAATGAGGGAATGTCAGAAGATGAAGCAAAAGCAAACTCTTTAATATTAAATGAAGCTCAATCTATGCTCAGAGCATGGGAAGCAGGAGATCCTGAAGTTTTAGCCCTCTGGCAAAAAATGAATAATTGGGTATATGATGGATTTGAAACTACTTATTACAATCTCGGTGTATCATTTGATTCAAATTATTATGAAAGTAACACCTACCTTTTAGGAAAGGAATTAATTGCTTATGGGTTAAAACAATCCATTTTTTACAAAAAAGAAGATGATTCAGTTTGGGTAGATCTTACTGAATATGGTTTAGATGAAAAACTTTTACTTCGATCTGATGGAACAGCAGTCTATATGACTCAAGACCTTGGTACAGCATTCCAACGTTATAAGGA